>NZ_JRMM01000232.1:0-3062 GCF_000972905.1 Mycobacterium sp. UM_Kg27 | reverse complement strand
TTGATGCCATGTCGTCGTCGATTCTTCCTGCCCGAAAATCGGGCATCAGAGTCCCACAACGACTGGACCACTACGAGGGGCTCACCTCAGACGCTGCGATACACCGATCTGACTCCGGGCCGCCTTCAACAGATTTCCCGCAAGCCGCTCGATATGACCAATGCGCGCGGGCCCCATTGTCGCCATACTCCACGAGAGCTAATCGGCTATCGCGTTTTCTCGATACCCCTACCCGCATGACACGAGTTGAGACAGGTGACACGGAGGTGACACCACCGCTGAGAAAGTGACATCAGCGGTGAGACCCTACAAGCGCAAAATCCAGGCTAACCCCAATACCGTTTGCTTAAGGTTACATGGTTGTTATTCTGGTTGCGTGCCACGTGCTGGGTGAGCGTGGCCCGGGGCTGGTGCTGCGGTCCAAGATGCCCGACGGGGTGATCCAGGAGGTTTATGGCTACCTGTGCGTGCACTACGCGATCCGCTGGCTGATGCATTCGGCCGCAACCGATTACGGACACGATCCGGACAGACTGTCCTTCATCCGATCACTCCGGGCAGCTCGCAGAACCACCGCAAGCCATCCCGGTTTTTCCCCCTGAGGCCATCGCCGACGCGCAAACCCACGTCAACGCCGAAATCCTGCACGAACTGCTGCCCATGCGCCGCCCCCGCACCAACCCCCGAGTGGTCAAACGCAAAATGTCTGGCTACCAGCGCAAACACGCTGATCACCGCCACTCGCCAACGATCCACCGACACCCCGTCATCACCGCTTAAGTAAACGGTATTGAGGCTAACCCCACCCCGTTTTCGCGGGCATCCTTATCTGAGGCACCGATCAGATTTCGCGGGCATCTTGACGTCAGGCATTACGGTGTCGGCCGATGGTGCCGGTGTCGTGTCGCACGCCGGGGTGGGCCTGCTGCGGGAGGTCGCCGATCTGACCGGTCAGTCCTGACCTCACCGCCGCATACAAAATCCGTCAAAGCCTTTTTTGGTTGATTATGTTACCACTAAAATTCTCAATACTTGCGAATGCTTCGAATTCTGTCGATCCTTTAACAGAGCTTTCAAAGTCATCGATCATTCCTTGATAATTGGAATGGTAGTAGAGCCCCTCCGGAGTCAATAGGGGATCAAAACTAGTATCTCCGGTGTACACCAGCTTGTCGTCGCTCGACGTGGATTCGGACCACAGAAATGGCCTAAAGATGTTTCCAACATCTACTATCACTCCTGGCACAGGATCGTTCTTATCCATGAAATAGAGTGCGGGTATACCCTCTAAACCGGTTGTGCGGACAGCCGATCCGAATGTCACGATCTGCTGAATATTTGTGAAATACCCGCTTGCTGCGATATTCTGCGCATCCATTCCACCCTGGCTGTAACCCACAAACATAATAGGCACATCTCTCGGAAGCAGCGCTTTCAACGCCGCAAACTGTACCTCATCAGGAATTCCACTTGCTCCAGATACATTCCCAGCCCAGCTCTGCGTTGTGGTGTCGTAATTAAACACCTTGGCTGGATCGGTTCCTCCGATATAAACAACATATCTAAGGTTTCCATCGGCGCCAAGGATTTCTTGCACAGCGTATCCAGAACCAAAATCTGAATCAGGAACCGCCCGGACACTATTCCAAAAATTCAATGCACTTTGCGGAGCAGAACCCAGGTCGAGTTCCCCGTGCACCCCAAGGCCATCAGTTCCGTCAGGGCCGCTGTGGACACCGGTGCCGCCGCCTGCGCCACCGTCCCCACCGGTGGCCTTACCGGTCCACCAAGCCAGGGTGTTGCCGCCGTTGCCGCCGCGGCCGCCGTTGGTGGCGGCGGTGCCACCATTGCCACCTTTACCGGCGACCGCATCCGCCGCCGATGCAGAATTGTCGATGGTCGCGTTGCCGCCGTTGCCGCCGTTACCGCCGCGACCGGTTCCGCCATTGCCGCCGGCCCCCCCATCACCACCGGTGGCCTTACCCGTCCCGTAGGTGTAGGCGTAACCGCCGTTGCCGCCGTTGCCGCCGTCGGTGGCGGCGGTGCCACCATTGCCACCTTTACCGGCGACCGCATCCGCCGCCGACGCCGAATTGTCGATGGTCGAGAAGCCGCCGTGGCCGCCGTTACCGCCGCGACCGGTTCCACCATCGCCGCCGGCCCCCCCATCACCACCGGTGACCTTACCCGTCCCGTAGGTGAAGGCGTAACCGCCGTTGCCGCCATTGCCGCCATCGGTGGCACCGGTGCCACCATTGCCACCTTTACCGGCGACCACATCCCCCTCCGTCCACGTGACGAACGAGTTGTCCGCGCCGCCGCCGTCGCCGCCGTCGCCGCCCGAACCGGTTCCGCCATCGCCGCCGGCCCCCCCATCACCACCGGTGGCCTTACCCGTCCCGGCGGTACTGGCGTTACCGCCGTTGCCGCCGTTGCCGCCGTCGGTGGCACCGGTGCCACCATTGCCACCTTTACCGGCGACCGCATCCGCCGCCCCAGAGCCCTGGATGCCCGCTTTGCCGCCGTTGCCGCCGTTACCGCCCGAACCGGTTCCGCCATTGCCGCCGGCCCCCCCATCAGCCGCGATCGCCTTACCAGTCCCCCAGGTGATGTAGGCGTTACCGCCGTTGCCGCCGTTACCGCCATCGGTGGCACCAGCGCCACCATTGCCACCTTTACCGGCGACCGCATCCGCCGCCCCAGAGCCCCGGAAGTCCGCGACGCCGCCGTTGCCGCCGTTACCGCCCGAACCGGTTCCGCCATTGCCGCCGGCCGCCCCATCACCACCGGTGGCCTTACCCGTCCCGTAGGTGTAGGCGTAACCGCCGCTGCCGCCATTGCCGCCGTCGGTGGCACCAATGCCGGCCGCCCCCGCTTTACCGCCGAACACATCCCACGCCGACGCCGAATTGTCGATGGTCGCGCCGCCGCCGTTGCCGCCGTTACCGCCACGTCCGGTTCCGCCATTGCCGCCGGCCGCCCCATCAGCCGCGATCGCCTTACCAGTCCCGGAGGTTGTGGCGTTACCGCCGTTTCCGCCATTGCCGCCGTCGGTGGCACCA
>NZ_JRMM01000231.1:0-3130 GCF_000972905.1 Mycobacterium sp. UM_Kg27 | reverse complement strand
TCTGCTCGGTAACCCACGAGTTTTTGTGAGTGAGGCCCCGGCCCGCAACCCCCGACGAAAGCCGGGCGTCACCCCATACCGTCTAACGGGACCCGTTGGTCCGGGTTGCGAGCGTGGGAACTTTCACCACCGACAGTTGCTGGTCGTGGGATCGCCTCGCCTGCACCGGTGCCGCTTCCCCAGGCAGAACGCTCCGCCGTCGCCACATGGATTCGGCGACTCGCCGTCCCAATCATCGGTCACCGCGATGAAGCGAATCGGCAAAGTCTTCGGCGAGTACACCTCCGACCGCTCGGCGATGATCCCGAATTGAAAGGGAGCCAGAGGCGGGCGTCCCAATGATGCTGAGGGCGCCCGCCTCCGTCGCTCACCTGACGAACACTCCGTTCGTCAGCTCATCCCGCCCGCAAACATTTCGACAAGGCTGACCAACGACGCGATGAGACCAACGCCCTCGCCCGGGGCCGAGTACGGCATTCCCATCCCTACCATCTGCAGGTCGAGACCGAGCGAGTTGTAGATCGAACCACCGATGCTGCCGGAATCTGTTGCTCCGGGTGTGAAAAGACCGCCGAAATCGAAGCTGGCCCCGAGGACCGCATTGCCTTCCGGGACCTGCAGAGCGTCGTTCAACATCGGCACCAACGCATCAAGGTTCAGGGTGGCCCCGTTGAAGAACGCGCCGACCATGTTCGCGGGGGTGGCCAGCAGCTCTTGCACCGCGGCCTCAAAGTCTCCGCCGCCAAGGCTGTCGACGATCGACCCGACACTGTTGATCAGCTCCACTCCGGGACTGACCAGCGGGCCGACCAGTCCCATCAGCACACCGCTCAACGGTGACGACAAGAGCGTCAGGATTGTGGCCGCGGGCTCGGCGGCTTCTACCGGCACGACCCCCATGCCCATGTCCATTCCGGCCAGGTACTGCAGACCCCAAAGATGGCTCCAGTCCAGAGTTTGTGCCGCCAGTTCCGAGCCCTCGGGGGTAGCGACGTCGACACCGAGGAAGGTCACCGCGGCAAAAGCCTCTTGCAGAGAACTTGGGAACCCGAAGTCAGCTTCCTTGATTGCGTCGAAGACCTCAGTGGCGTTGGCCAGCGTGGTGTTGAAAACGTCAACCCATGGCCCGAAAAGGTCGAGCGACGCGGTCAGTTGCACGGACGGCGGCGCTGAGACGGGAAGCGCTGGCATCACTGGGTTTACCGCGATCAATCCGGAAACGGCCAGGGCAGTTCCTCCGGCCATGAGGCCACGGAAGTCGATGCGGGGTACAAGGTAGTGAGAGTCACGAGACGGTGTCATGCCTAGTTTGTCGCGCGGCAGATGAGGTTGGTTCCTGCTTCAGAAGAGATTCTGAAGTGACGTACATCTAATTTTCAGGGCCGGCCGAACTCGACCAGAGTGGTCGGCGCACGAAACCTCGCCAGACCACGCACGCCGTAGATCAGCGGAAGCGCCGCGCCAAGCACCCTGCCCCGTCCGCGCGGCATGCCGAGTTCAGAGACGGCCCTGACCCCGGGCACCGCACGCAGTTGGTCGTAGTCATTCGCAGTGAACCAGAACGGCATTGGTGGCGCCGTGTAGTTGTCGCTGAGCTTGAAGCCACGGCGCGAGCGTGAGTAGGCACTCAACAATCTCGGGACACTGTCGAAGATCATCCGCCCGCCGGGAAACCTCCGGGCGCAGGCGGCGAACAGCTCGAACACCGCCGCGCGGTCCAGGTACTGCAGTAGCCCTTCGGCTGTGATCAACACATCAGCGGATTCGCCAACCTCGTCCATCCAGGAGTAGTCGAGCGCCGACTGGGCACAGTACCGCAGCCGGCTAGATTCCGGCAACAGCTGCTGCCGCAGTCGAACAATAGGTGCCAAATCCACCGAAAGCCAACGCAACTGACCGTTATCGACCCGCCAGAAGCTGGTCTGCAAACCCTCGGCAAGGGCGACCACGGTGGCACGCGGATGCACCGCTAAGTATCCACGGGTGGCCTGGTCGAACACCAACGCCCGCATCGCGGTGGCCTGGTGAGTCCTGCCGAAATCGGCGTAGTCGTACTCAAGGCTGTTGAGCAACTCGATCGCCATCGGGTCAACGATCAGCCCGTCCGGACGCTTCGCCTCGGCAGCCCGCTGATACAACGTGAGCAGCGCGGTCTCCGATATCCCATCGAGATGACGGGCGTCAATGACTGGCACGCCTTCAGACCGTACCCGCCGGGCCCCCGCGAGTCGCTGCGAGAAATCTAACCGCAGTCGTCCGGAACTTTTTGATTCACGTCTCCGACCACCTCGTTGGCGGGAACTAGCCCGCGCCTTGCGTTCCGCGTAATCCACGACATCAGAGGAGGTGCCATCCTGACCGCCCCGATCTGGATGGCAATGCCTCCCGAGGCGCACTCCGCCATGCTCGCCGCTGGCCCAGGGCCGGGACCTCTGTTGGCAGCCGCCGAACAATGGCAGCAGCTCAGCGTCATCTACGACGACACCGCCGCTGAATTGACCCAGGTACTTGGCGGGGTGCAGACCGGCCACTGGCAGGGCCCCAGCGCAACGGCCTATCTGTCCGCGCACACGCCTTATCTGACGTGGCTGGAGCAAGCGGCCGCCGACAGTGCCACGACTGCCGCACAACACCAGACGGCCGCCTCCGCATATAGCGCCGCGCTGGCCTCAATGCCCAGTCTCGAAGAACTGGCCGCCAACCACGCGGTTCACGCGGTGCTGCTCGCCACGAACTTCTTCGGCGTGAACACCGTCCCGATCGCGGCCAACGAGGCCGACTACACGCGAATGTGGGTGCAGGCCGCCGAGACCATGTCCGTGTATCAGGGCACTGCCACCGCGGCCGTGGCAGCGACCCCGCAGATCCGCCCCGCTCCACCCATCGTCGCCAACCCCGCGGCGGCCACCTCACCCGAGGGCGTTACAGACGGCAATTGGCTGCAGGAACTGGCACACCTCATCACTGAACTTCTCAACAACGCCGGCAATGTCGAAGAACTGCTGCGCATCTTCGAGGACTTCTTCCAAAACCTCGGCTTCAACCCGGCGATCGCCACCTTCCTGGCGGCCGTCGCGTTGGCGGCCTACGACGTGTTGTGGTACCCCTACTACTGTCTCTTATACACATC
>NZ_JRMM01000230.1:0-3180 GCF_000972905.1 Mycobacterium sp. UM_Kg27 | reverse complement strand
GCCAACAACTCACTGACCGTCGATGGCGCGGGCAGCAGCATCACCGACACCACCATCACCAGCGGGTTGAACACCGCCAACTTCGCCGGTGGTGCGGCCACGGCCACGGTCAGCGGTGGTGGGGTCATCACCGGCAGCACGGTCACCGGCGGCGATGCCAGTGACACCGCTGCCGGCGGTGCGGCGACGATGACCGCTATCGGTACCGGCAGCACGATCACCAACAGTTCCGCGATTGGCGGCAAGGCCGGTGAGGGCACCGACGGCGGTGCCGGCGGTGGTGGTGGTGCGGCCACCGTTACCGCCGCGAGCGGCGGCACCGTCACTGACGTGGTGGCTACCGGCGGCAACGGAGGTGCTGGTGACGGCGTCGGCAGCACCGGCGGGGTGGGGGGCAGTGCCACCGTCACCGCGTCCAACGGCGGCAAGGTCGTCGCTGACGCGGACCACGGCGGTGCTTCGAGCTCTGTGACCGGCGGTGCCGGTGGTGACGGTGACAACGGGGGTACCGGAGGCAAGGGCGGCAGCGCGCTGCTCGACGGGCAACATAACGCCACCGTCTACGGCCAGACGACCGGTGGTACCGGTGGATCGGCCGACGGGATCGGTGCCGTGGGCGGTAACGCCGGTGGTGCCAACATCTGGGGCGGGCGTAATTACGTCGCGGCCGAAGGTGGTTTGGCCCACGGCACTGTGATCGGTGGCGATGGCGGCGCTGCAACGGGCCTGAACTCCGTTGGCGGTAACGGAACCAGCGGCAGCATCGGGGCCACCGGTACCGGTGCTGAGGCCAGTGGGTCGGCCACCGGTGGTACCGGCGGTGCCGGCATCGACGGCGGCAAGGGTGGTGGCATCAGCTACAACGGGATCTCGCAGATCACCGCGCTGGGCACCGACGCCAAGGCCACCGGTGTCACGGTCGTCGGCGGCACCGGCGGGGACGGGATCGGTGTCGGTGGTGTGGGCGGTGACGGCGGATATGTCAATGTCGGTGCGAACAACGCTGCCGGGGACCCCGCGGGCAGCTCCTGGACCAACGGGAGCGTGACGGCCGGTAGCGGCGGCGACGGTACGGGCGTCAACAACAGTGGCCCTGAGTCTCCCGGCGCCGGGGGCTCCGCCGACATCATCAGCGGCGCCAACCAGCACACCGACGGAAGCACCGTCAACCTTCCCGACGGCGTCGACAAGCCGTAACCCAACCCTCACGAAACCCAGCACGGCCCGGTCACCCGACCGGGCCGTGCTGGCGTTGGAGCCTGGGCACGGTGGGCGTCCCGGCGTGTCCGCCCTGGCAAACATTGCCTAGGCATTCTTACCTAATCTGAGACGGAACTAAATGATATACAAGAGCTGTGAATCTAGGTTTTGACGTTAACTACCTACTTCTCAGATTTCAGTAAAGCCCAGCTCAAGGCGCTGAAAACACGCGTTGTCGCGGTCTTACGGGATCGACACAGAAATAGGGGTTGACTAAGAAATTTCCCCTGTTAACCTACCCCCCCATTAGAAATGCCATCGCCGTCAATATCTGCAGCTAAGGGGCACGTGCCATGTCGCGCTACCGTCCGAGCGTTCACAAGAATCGTCGTCGCGGCAGCCGCGCGTTGGGCTCCGGCACGGCGGTGAGCGCGTTTCTCGCCTTCGGGTTGGGGCCGCTGGCTGCGGCGCCTACCGCGCACGCCGACATCGAAGACGTGTGGGTGGAGCTGTTCGGTCAGGACTTGGGCACGGCCGTCGCGGACCTCAGCGTCAACTGGGGTGACCAGGCGGCGTGGGGCGTCGTTTTGGACTCGGCCAGCTGGGACGGGGTGTTCGATTCTTGGAGCGACACCGCCACCTGGGATGCGGTGCTGGCTGACCTGAACCTCAGCGGTTTCGGAGCGGTTGATTTCAGCTGGCCCGGCGCAGCGGACGCCTCCTTCAACTGGGGTGAGATCAACTGGCTGATGCCGTTCGGAAACGGCGCTGACGGTACTGCTGCCAACCCCGACGGCGGCGCCGGCGGCTGGATCTACGGCAGCGGCGGCGCGGGATGGGACGCCGATGGGACCGGTGGCATCTACGACGGCGGCGCGGGCGGCCAGGGCGGCCTGTTTGGCGGCAACGGCGGTGACGGCGGCGACGGGTTCGGCACCGGTGCCGGTGGCGATGGTGGGGCCGCCGGCTGGTTCGCGTGGTTCAGCCACGGCGGTGATGGTGGTGATGGCGGCAGCGCGGTCACCGCGGGTGGCGACGGTGGTGCCGGTGGCGTCGGTGGCGACGCGGCGCTGTGGGGAATGTTCAGCACCGCTGGGGCTGGCGGTGCCGGTGGTGACGGTGCGGTCGGCGCAGCGGGATTGGCGGGCATCTTGGCCGGCGCCGATGGTGGCGCGGGTCAGAACGGTGGCGCCGGCGGTAACGGTGGTGCCGGCGGTAAGGGCTCGCTCCTGTTCGGTACGGGCGGTAAAGGCGGATCCGGTGGCACCGGTGCCGCCGGTGGCGCCGGTGGCGACGGTGCTGACGGCGAGGACGGCACCGCGGGCAGCGTCGACGCGATCAGCGGCGGCAACGGTGGTGCCGGTGGTAACGGTGGCGCCGCGGGCAAGGCCGGGGCCGGTGGTGCCGGCGGCTGGTTCGCCGCTGCGGGTGCCGCGGGCACCGAAGGTGACCAGGGTGTCGGCGCGGCCGGTGGTGATGGCGGTATCGGCGGCGACGGCCACGACGGGGCCGACGGTGCGGACGGCGACGCCTCCCACGTGGACGGGTTCGCCGGCCAGGCCGGTGGTGCCGGGGGCAACGCGGGCCAGGGCGGTGCCGGCGGCCAGGGTGCCGGCGGGCAGGCGGCCAACGGCACCGGCGGTACCGCTGGTAGCGGTGGCCAGGGTGGTAACGGTGGCGCGGGTTACGCCGGTGCTGACGGCAGCGCGTCGTCGCCCGATGGCGCGGCCGGCGGCAACGGTGGCGCGGGCGGTAACGGTGGCAAGGGCGGCCTAGAGGCCGACGGCGTCACGCGCGCTGCCGAAGGCGGCGGCGGTAACGGTGGTGACGGCGCCCAGGGTGGTCGCGGGTATGACGCGCTCGCCGACGGTGCGGCCGCGGGCACGTCGGGCGGCAACGGCGGTGTGGGCGGCAATGGCGGTGTCGGCGGAACCGGCGCTACCACCGGGACCCATGGTGTCGGCGGTGTCGGCGGCAACG
>NZ_JRMM01000229.1:0-3184 GCF_000972905.1 Mycobacterium sp. UM_Kg27 | reverse complement strand
GATGTGTATAAGAGACAGACCGTGCTGGTGGTCAGCGACGCCGGGATGCCGCTGATCAGCGACCCGGGCTACCGCCTGGTGTCCGCGTGCGCCGAGGCCGGGCTGGCCGTGACCTGCCTGCCCGGGCCATCGGCGGTGACGACCGCCCTGGCGCTGTCCGGGCTGGCCTCGGAGCGGTTCTGCTTCGAGGGCTTCGCGCCCCGCAAGCAGGCGGCGCGACGGGCGTGGCTGGCTTCGTTGGCCGACGAGCGGCGCACCTGCGTGTTCTTCGAGTCGCCGCGGCGGCTGGCCGACTGCCTGCGTGACGCGGTCGCCGAACTCGGCGGGGACCGTCGCGCAGTGGTCTGCCGGGAGCTGACCAAGACCCACGAAGAGGTGCGGCGCGGGACGCTGACCGAGCTGGCCGGCTGGGCCGTCGACGGCGTGCTGGGGGAGATCACCGTGGTGTTGGCGGGCGCGACCCCGCGCGCTGACCTGGCGACGCTGGTGGACGAGGTGAACCGGCTGGCGGGCGAAGGCATGCGGGTCAAGGATGCCTGCGCGCAGGTGATCGCCGACGTGCCCGCCGCGGTGTCGCGACGCGAGCTGTACGACGCGGTGCTGCGATCCCGCCAGTAGGGGATATCGGATTCTCCTGTGCGCCGTTAGGCTTTGCTGATGTAGCTGCTCGGGCTCGAAGAGGACGCGGATGACGTCGAACGACAGGACTGAAACGACACCGCTGAAGGTTGCGCTGACCGTCGTCGGGCTGATCTTCGTCGTCGGGATCTATCCGCTGACCGTGCTCTGGCCGGCGGGCTGGGCCTGGGGCCATGCCGGCGCGGATTCGTCGCACTATCTGGTGATGATCCTGGGCATGTACGCCACGCTCGGGGTGTTCCTGCTGTTCGCCGCACGTGATCCGCTGGCTCATCGCAGCCTGATCTGGTTCACGGTGGCCTCCAGTGTGGTGCACGCCGCGATCATGACGGCGCAGGCAATCGGCGACCCGGCCGAACGTGGTCATCTGGCCGGTGACGTGCCCGCGTTGGTGATCGTGGCGCTGGTGCTGGCGCTGCTGATGCCGCGCCGCGGCGCAACCGTGTAGTGCGTCTACGACGCGGTGCTGCGTTCCTGGGACTGGCCGTCGGCGACGATCGGGGCGGCCTTGTGCAGGCACTCCTGCCACTCGGCGTCGACGTCGGAGTCCGCGGTGATACCGCCGCCGACCCCCAGCACCGCGCCACCGGCGGCGTCGAACTCCACGGTGCGGATCGCGACGTTGAGTTCGCAGCCGGCCACCGGCGACGCCAACCCCACCGTGCCGCAGTACGCCCCGCGACGCGCGGGCTCCCACTCCGAAAGTAGCTGGCGGGCACGGTGTTTGGGGGTCCCGGTCACCGACGCGGGCGGGAACGTCGCATCCAGCAACTCCGCCATGGCCAGCTGCTCGGGCAACCGGGCCGAGACCGTCGACACCAGATGCCACACCCCGGGGGCCGGCCGCACCGCCAACAGCTCGGGCACGGTGACCGTGCCGGTGATCGCCACCCGGCCCAGGTCATTGCGGACCAGGTCCACGATCATGATGTTCTCCGCGACGTCCTTGGTCGAAGCGCGCAGCGCCGACGGGCGGGCGTACAGCGGCAGGGTGCCTTTGATCGGGCTGGAGTCCACGACCTGACCGCGGCGGCGCAGGAACAGCTCCGGTGACAGCGAGGCCAGCGCGCCCCAGTCGCCGGCGACGTAGGCGGCACGCGCGGGGCCGGTGCGTGCCACCGCGTCGGCGAAGAAATCCAGTGGGGCGCCGCTGACGGTTCCGGTGAAGCGGGTGCACACGCAGGCCTGATACACCTCACCGGACCGGATAGCCTCCAGGCAGGCCAGCACTCCGGCGCGGTGCGCTTGGCGGTCCGGAGTCTCCCAATAGATGCGGTATCCCCGCGCCGGGGCGGGCGTCGTCAGCGCCTCGGCCAGCCAACCCGGCATGGCCGCTCCGGACAGGCTTTCGAACCACCACTGCCCGTCGGTGTTGTCCTGACGCAGCACGCAGTCAGTCCAGCCGCCGGCGGCTTCGGGGATGCGAGGCCCCAGGCCGTCGGCGCCGGCATCGGGGTAGGACAGATAGCCGATCCAGCCGCCGCCCACCACACCGGGTCCATGCGGGGCATTCGGGGCATTCGGGGCACAAAACACCTGGTCGGGGCCCACCGGCTTCACGGCCACGCTGGGGGCGATCACCGCCTGGGACCCGAACCACTCGCCGGTCAGAGCGGCCGGCGGCGGCAGCCCGCGTCGGTCGGTCGCATCGCCGACTGCGCGCAGCACCGCCGGGGCTGCCCCCAAGTCGCCGAGCCGCTCGATTCGCACGGCACTAGCTTGTCAGACGTCGGCGCCTCGGGTGATCTCGCGGGCGGCCGCCACCGCCGCCAGCTTGTCCGGGTTGCGCATGGCGTAGAAGTTGGTGATCAGCCCGTCGACGATCTCGAAGGTGAACACACCCTCCAGACGGTCGGCGCGGTAGAACAGCACCGCGGGTGCGGAGTTGCAGACGCCCATGTCCACCCGGACGTCGGGCATCTGCGTCCCCTGCCGCAGCAGCCCGATAACCGTGCGGGCCACCTTGTCGGCACCCACGACCGGCCGGCGGGCCGCGCTGGCTTTGCCGCCGCTATCGGCAGTCCACACCACATCCGGCGCCAGCATCGACAGCACGGTGGTGATGTCGCCGCCCGCCGCCGCGGTCATGAACTCCGCGGTGACCCGCGCGCTCTCCTCCGGGTCGACCGGAGCGTAGCGCGGCCGCCGCGCCTGAACGTGGTTGCGCGCCCGGTGCGCGACCTGGCGGGCCGCGGCCGCGGATTTGCCGACCGCGGCCGCGATCTCGTCATAGTCGAAACCGAACACTTCGCGCAGCACGAACACCGCGCGCTCCTCGGGGCGCAGCGTCTCCAACACCACCAGCATCGCCATCGACACCGATTCGGCCAGCACGACATCGGCCGAGGGATCGTGCTCGGTCAGCAGCAGCGGCTCAGGCAGCCACGGCCCGACGTACTCCTCGCGGCGCCGAGCGCCGGCCCGCAGCGCGTTGAGCGCCTGACGGGTGACCAGGCTGGCCAGGTACGCCTTGACATCGCGGACTTCGGCCAGGTCCACCTCAGCCCAGCGCAGGTAGCTGTCCTGCAACTGTCTCTTATACACA
>NZ_JRMM01000228.1:0-3264 GCF_000972905.1 Mycobacterium sp. UM_Kg27 | reverse complement strand
GCGGCGGAGCCGGGCGCAGCGGGTCGCCGCCGTCTGCACGGCGATCGCAAGCGCGGCGGAGCCGGGCGCAGCGGGTCGCCGCCGTCTGCGCAACGCTAGGGCTGCGTAGCGGTGCCCGGCTGCGGCTGCCCTGGCGGGGGCGCCGGCTCCGCCGGCGGTGGTGGCAGCTCGCCTGCGGGTGCGGGTCCGGGCTCGGGCGGCGGTAGGAAACCCGGAGGGGGCGGGAAACCGGGCGGCGGCGGGAAGTCCGGCGGCGGTGGGAAACCCGGAGGTGGCGGGAAACCCGGCGGCGGTGGGAAACCCGGAGGTGGCGGGTCGGCCGGCGGCGGAACCTCAGACCCTGGCGGCGGCGGTTCGCCGGCACCCGGCGGCGGCACGGCCGGCGTCGGGTTGGCGGCGGGCGCCAAGGTATCCGGGCACATCTCGCGTTGCGCCCCGTCGATCATGACCTTGGTGACACCGTCGACAACCTTCGTGCCGAACCGGTCCTTGGCCGGGCGACCCTTCCGCAGGTTCTCGCAGATGATCTTGCCGAACTGCACCGCACCGGACGGGGTGGTCAGCCCGGGACTGTTCTGATACTTGAAGCCGTGCGACTCAAGGTAACTGAGGTAGCTCTTCTCGTCGGCCTGTGCCGGCGCCGCGGCGTAGATCAGGATTCCGGGGATCAGCGTCGTCGCCGCCAGCCGCCACTTCATGGGACAGAACTGTAGACGGTGACGGCCGCGGCGACACGTTGAGTGGGCTGCGTCTCAGCCCAGGCGGCGCAGCCCGCGGTACTGCATCACCGCGAAGAACGCCGTGTAGACCGCGCTCGCCAGCATCGCCACCACGCCGATTCCGGTCAGCGGCAGCACGCCGGCCTCGACCACTCCGATAGCGGCAATGGTGCATGCCACATTGGCGGCGATCACGCCGATACCGGCGCGACGCAGGTCCGGCAGCGCGGACAGGAAATAGACCACGACGCCATAGAGGATGCAGAAGGCGGCCAACGCGTATTCGTGAGCCACTGTGAGGCCCTCCAGGGCTGCCATGGGGCGAGCGGCGAACACACCGGCCAAGCCGATGGTTCCGGTGATGGCGGCGTCGGCGCGAAGCGCGAAGCGCAACAACGAGTCGGTCGAGTCGGACAAGACCGGGGTGGTGATGGCGGTCATGAGGAAATCCCTTCGGGTGTGGTGCGGACACCCTCGACCTTCCGGCGCAACCGCTGCCACATCGACCCGTGGCACTGCCAAGCACTGCCAAACGCAGGTCAGAGAGCCGGCGACACCGTCATCCGGCCGCGCAGGTCGGCGGCGATCACCCGGGCCCCGGCGTTCTGCCAGTTGTGCAGCGAACGCTGCGGCACCTCGGTGACCAGCCACTGCCAGGCCTGGCGGGCGGTGGGGTCCAGTCCGGCCGCGGTGGCGTTCTGCGCGTAGGCACGCACACCGACCACGTAAGGGAAATACAGGGCGTTGTAGTGCCGCCACTGTTCGGTGGTGCCGAACTCGCCGCAGTCACGCGGCTTTAGCGCGGCGATCCGGTCGGCCAGCAGAGCCTTGAGTTCGTTGGCTCGTTCCAGCGGCGCATCGGGCGCGCCGCGGGCGGCCAATCGCTCGTCGATGACCGGTAACGCGGTCAAGGGGCTGGCGACAAGCTTCGACAGGTCCCCGTAATGCCCCAACGCCCGGCGGGTCAGCCGGACGAAGGTCTCCTCGTCGAGGTCGTCGAGCGGCCCGGTCGAGCGCAGGGCCAGCGCCGCCTCGGTGCCGCGCAACACCGCGCGATCGGCGCGCAACGCCGGGGAGCGCCAGAACGCCAGCCGGTCCCACAACCCGGCCAGCCGATCGACGAACACCTGGACCTCGATCCCCACCGCGATCGTGGTGAACAGCAGCACCGTCAGCGCGGTCTGCGCCACTGGCTCGGGCCGGGTCAACCACAAACCGATCAGCGCCTGCCCACCCAGCAATGCCGCCATCGCGACGCAGGCAAGAAACGACCGCAGCATGTCCAGCCGCAGTGCCTGCCCCTCGTCGAAGGCGTCCCAGAGCGCCACCGCCAGGCCCAGCAGCAGCACGTCGACACCGGTGCTGGCCAGTGCGATCCCACTGGGCACCACGCCCAGCGGGATGATCAAGATCGCATTGGCCAAGGCGAAGAACAGCGTCGCGACCGCAGCCACCCCCAGCACCGAACCGGGCTGCGCGGGCCGGATCAGTGCCTTGACCATCGCCGCCAAGGTCGACACCGAGATCACCACGAACAGCAGCCAGTGACCGGGCCCCGGCGGGCCTTCGACGCTGCCGGCCCAGGTCGCTCCGATCAGTGCCGCAGCCGCAACCACGCCGATGAACGTCACGTCGCGCGCGCGGCCGGTCCAGCGATCACACGGCCGGGCCAGCTCCAACAGCACCGCGAACCAGGCCACCCCGGGAACCACCGCCAGGTAGATCTCTACCCGCCCGAGCAGCACCGGATGCCACACCGCACGGATCGCGTCGGCGGCCACCACGGCAGCAAAGCCGCACAACCCGACCGCGGCCAGCACCAGCACCGGTTTGCGCGGGTCGCGCGCCAACAGATACATCCCGAGCCACCAACTCAGGGTGAAGACCAGCGCCGACAACACAACCACGGATCGCTACTGTCCAAATCTCCGGTGCCGCACGCTGTAGTCGCGCAGCGCTCGCAGGAAGTCGACCCGACGAAACGCCGGCCAGTGCGCCTCAGTGAACCACATCTCCGAGTAGGCGCTCTGCCACAGCAAGAAGCCGGACAGCCGCTGTTCCCCGGAGGTGCGAATCACCAGGTCCGGGTCGGGCTGGCCCGAGGTGTAGAGGTTCTCCGAGATGCCCTCGACAGTCACCGCGTCCACCAGTTCCTCGGCCGTGGCGCCGTTGGCCAGCTGCTTGCCGAGCAGGCCACGCACCGCGTCGACGATCTCTTGCCGGCCGCCGTAGCCCACGGCGACATTGACGTGCAGGCGCGAGGCACCGCCGTCGTTGCACGCGGTGCTCTCTACCGCCTCACGCAGTCGACGAGCTGGTTCTTCGCCCAGCAGCGCCAGGTCGCCGACGGTGCGAACGCTCCATCGGTTCGCGGGCGCGCAGATCTCCTCCACCACGTCGGTGATGATCTCGATGAGGGCAGCCAGTTCGGCGGGGTCGCGCTGCAGGTTCTCGGTGGACAGCAGGTAGACGGTGGCCATCTCGATGCCCGCGTCGGCGCACCAGCGCAGCATCTCGGCGATCTTGGCCGCGCCCATCCGGTAGC
>NZ_JRMM01000227.1:0-3324 GCF_000972905.1 Mycobacterium sp. UM_Kg27 | reverse complement strand
GTGGTGTTGTCAGCCTCTAGGCCACCCTGGCCACCGTTACCACCGGCACCACCAGCACCACCATCGGTGCCGGCCACACCCGCAGTGTGCGAGTCGGCGCCGGCCAGGCCCGCACCACCGGCACCGCCGGCGCCACCGGCACCGGCCACACCGTCGGCGCCGTCGGCCGCCACACCGCCCCGGCCCGCGCCACCGGCACCACCGGCACCGGCGTTACCGCCTGCGCCACCGGCACCACCGTCATGGCCATCGACATGCCCGACCTCACCGGCCGCACCCGCAGCACCCTTGCCGCCGGCACCACCGGAACCACCGGCACCGCCGGCACCACCCAGACCCTGCAGGCCCGCCGACGAACCCGTGCCCCCGGCACCACCGGCACCACCGGCACCACCATTGGTGCCCGACTCACCCGCACCACCTGCAGCACCCGCGATGACCGCGTCAGCACCGGTCTCACCGGTGTAACCGGCACCACCCTTGCCGCCGTCGCCACCAGCGCCACCAACACCGTCCGTGGCCCGCGCGCCACCAACATTCAGGCCGCCCTGCCCACCGTTACCACCGGCGCCACCGGCGCCACCATTGCCACCGGACACACCCGCGCTCGTGGAGTTCGCCCCGGCGAAGCCCGCACCACCGGCCGCACCGGCGCCACCGACACCAGCCGTGCCGTTGACACCAGCGGCGGCCATACCACCCAGGCCCGCACCACCAAGACCACCCTTACCCGCGTTGCCGCCGGCACCACCATTGCCACCGTCATGGCCATCGACATGGCCCGCGGTACCGGCAGCACCCGCAGCGCCCGCACCGCCCTTACCACCGGAACCACCGGCGCCACCGGCACCGCCGACACCCTGCGTGCCCGCCGTCGAGCCGGTACCGGCGGCACCACCGGCGCCACCATTGCCACCATTGGTGCCCGACTCACCCGCACCACCGTCAGCACCGGCGACCGCCGCGTCCGCACCCGCCGCACCGGTGTAGCCGGCACCACCATTGCCACCGGCACCACCATTGCCACCGGCACCCTGCGTGGCGCGCGTGCTGCCATCGACCTGCAGGCCACCCTGCCCACCATTACCACCGGCGCCACCGGCACCACCATTGCCACCGGACACACCCGCGCTCGTGGAATCAGCACCGGTGAAGCCCGCACCACCGGCCGCACCGGCGCCACCGACACCCGCGGTGCCATTGGCGCCAGCGGCGGCCGTACCACCTAGGCCCGCACCACCGAGACCACCCTTGCCCGCGTTACCGCCGGCACCACCATTGCCACCGTCGTGGCCATCGACATGGCCCGCCGTACCGGCAGCACCCGCAGCGCCCTTGCCGCCGGCGCCCCCGGAACCACCGGCGCCACCGGCACCGCCGACACCCTGCGTGCCCGCCGTCGAGCCGGTACCGCCGGCACCACCGGCACCACCATTGCCACCATTGGTGCCCGACTCACCCGCACCACCGTCAGCACCGGCGACCGTCGCGTCCGCACCGGTCTTACCGGTGTACCCGGTACCACCCTTGCCACCGGCACCGCCGGTGCCACCGGCGCCGTCGGCGACGCGCGTGACGCCGTCAGCCTTCAGGCCGCCCTGGCCACCGTTGCCACCGGCGCCGCCGGCACCACCATTGCCACCGGAAACTCCAGCGCTGGTGGAGTTGGCACCGTCAAAGCCGGTACCACCGGCGCCGCCGGCGCCACCGACGCCCGCCGTACCGTCGGTTCCTCCGGCGGCCTGAACACCAGCGCCACTGAGACCGCCGCTACCGGCCTTGCCGGCATTACCGCCCGCACCACCGTTACCGCCGGCGGTGCCGTCCACATGAGCAGCCGTACCGGCCGCACCGGCCGCACCCGTGGCGCCCGCGCCACCGCTACCGCCGTTACCACCGATGCCACCAGCACCAGCCGCACCGATGTTGGTGCCCTGGCCGCCGACGCCACCGGCGCCACCGTTGCCGCCAACGCCACCGTTGGTGCCCGCGGTACCGGCGGTAGCTCCGGCCACGCCGTTGCCACCATTGCCGCCCTTACCGCCAGCGCCGCCGGCGCCACCATCGCCCTGAGTGGCCCGGGTCGCGCCGTCGGCCTGCAAACCACCCAAGCCACCGGCACCACCGGCACCACCGGCGCCACCGTTGGTGCCGTCGATGCGCCCGACGCCGGTGTTGGAGCCGTTGAGACCGTCGAAGCCCTGACCGCCGGCGCCACCCTTGCCGCCGACACCGGCCGAACCGTCAGTGCCGTCAGCGGCGGTGGCTCCGTTGCCGCTGCCGCCACCGGCACCGCCCTTACCGGCGTTGCCGCCGGCACCGCCGGCCTGACCTGCGGCCCCATCGATGTTCGCGGCCGTGCCGGCCGCGCCGGCCGCACCGTCGGCGCCCTTGCCGCCGGAGCCGCCGTCACCACCCGCGCCGCCGACACCGTGCGCTCCGGCATTCGTGCCGGTTCCGCCGACACCGCCGGCACCACCGGCACCACCGTTGCCACCGTTCTCACCGGCCGCGCCCGCGGTGGCCGCGTTCTGGCCCTCGTAGCCGGCGCCGCCCTTACCGCCGGCACCACCGTTACCGCCGTCGCCATCGGCAGCCCGCGTGTTGTCGGCTCTGAGGCCGCCCTGACCGCCGTTGCCACCGGCACCGCCGGCCTGACCCGCCGTGCCATCCGGGTTGGCCTGGGTGCCATCGATCCCGTCCGTGCCGTCCTTGCCGTCACCACCGTCACCACCGACACCGGCGATACCTGCGGTCGCACGCGTTGTGCCATTGGCCTGCAGACCACCCACGCCTGCGTCGCCGCCCGCACCTCCGTTGCCACCCGCGGTGCCCGCAGCCGCAGCGACGTCGGACGCAGCGTCATAACCGGCGCCGCCGACGCCACCGTTACCACCCTTACCGGCAAGACCATTACCGCCGCTGGCTGCGTAGTTACCGCCACCGGAGTCACCACCAGCACCACCGACGCCAGCGTTACCGCCGTTACCGCCGTTGCCACCGGCCCCGCCGTCGGGGTTGGCGGCGTCTCCGGCAGTACCGGCGCCACCATTGGCGCCGTCAGTGCCCGAACCACCCTTGCCACCGACGCCACCGGCACCGTGCTGGCCGGCGGCGGAACCGGTGCCACCGGTACCGCCGGCGCCTCCGGCACCACCATTGCCGCCCGAGGTACCGGCGGCGGCACCCGCGGCGAGCGCGTCATAGCCCGCGCCGCCCTTGCCACCGGCGCCACCGTCGCCACCAACACCCTGCGCGGCGTGGGCGCCGTTGGCCTGCAGGCCACCCTGGCCGCCGTTACCGCCGGCCTGTCTCTTATACACA
>NZ_JRMM01000226.1:0-3516 GCF_000972905.1 Mycobacterium sp. UM_Kg27 | reverse complement strand
AGATGTGTATAAGAGACAGAACCCGATCTGAAATGTGGCCGCGGCGGCTTACGCGATGTTCAACTGCTCGATGCGCTGACGGTGGCACATGCTTCCGGCCGCTCGACCAGGCCGCCGTATCAGCGCGGGGGTGCGTTGCGCGGTGCTCACCGCACGATGCTGGACGTCCGTACCGAACTTCACCGCGCCTGCGGGCGGGGCCAGGACCTGTTGTCGGGCCAGTACACCAATGAGGTCAGTGCCGCGCTGGACCTGAGCGACAGGTACGACCTGGCCGCCACGGTGCTTGATGCCGCGCACACGATCAACCGATGCGTCGATGCCGAATTCAACGCATTGGGTCATCGCGGGAAGTTGGCTGTGCGGGCGTAACGCCCCCGAGGAAGCCAATCTTTGCGCCAGCCCTGTCGCGTTTGGTCTAGCCCTTCTCGCGTGCTGAATTCTGATCTTGTCGAGGCGCCTATATCCCTGCCATTCGATCAAAATTTTCCCTTGGGTAAATTATAAGTCGAGTTATTGCCGGGAATACGGTCGCGGAATTCAGTGGCGATTATCGATGGTCACGCCAAGGGTCGGTTTCGTCCGCCGGCGGCGGACGGCGGGGGGGCAAGCGGGCTGCAGAGACTCAGGCGCATGCCAGGAAGATTCAGATGTATGTCAGGAACGATAAGTACGTTGTGTGAAGGGGGTGAAACACGGACGAAACATAGGGATTGCGATGAGACGCTTCGGCAGGATGGCGGCCACGTTACTGGGTGCAGCAGGCGCAGCTTTGGTAGTCGGGTTTACCGGAGCCGGAGCAACCGGCATCGCGCAGGCGTCGCCTGCCCCTATTAGTGGTGTTGCCCCCCCTTCGGGTGTGACCGCGGCCTGCCCCCAGGCCTGCATCATCGGCCTCAACTGCGGCTGCATCCGCGGACGTACCTGCCCCGGTGACCGTCGGAAGCACGCGGTGCGCCCTCCTGAGGCGCGGCTCGACGGGGCTCCCGCCATCGCCGGCGATCAAGAGGGCGCACCCGGCCTCATACCAGCACCTGTTTTGGCATCACCGTAGGTTTGAAGCCGTAACGGGGGCCGCCCGACCCGAGGCCGCCACGTCCGCCGGCGCCCATCGGAGCCATTCCTGCCGGCACGGCGTGCATGCCTGCAGTCTCTTCCGCGGCAACCGTCCAGCCGGACCCCGTCGATGCGGCGAGCTGCGTGCCTGCCGTGGCCGACCAGCCGGCCGGCACTGACATCCCGCCCATCGTGGACGCCTGGCCCAGTCCTGCCAGCACCGGCGTTCCGGCCGCAGTCAGCGCCCCCACCGGTGGAGTCATGCCCGCCAAGACTCCCGAGCCCAGTCCCGCCGCAAGGCCGTCCATGCCCGAGACGTCGGATGCCAGGCTGGCCGGACCCGCGAGCGCGAGCGTGTGGCCCAGCGATACCGCCGTCGGTATGGCGGTGGCGACAAACCAGGCCGCTGTGTTCACACCGCCGTTAATGGCATTGGCGAACAGCGGTGTTCCGAGAAACAGGTCGACCGCGTTTGCGACGGGGCCGAGCGACCCATCCGCTGCTACGAAAGGCGACAGGAGCCCCTGCACTGCGCCCTGTAGCGAGGCAAGCGTTTGGGCCAGCTCCTGCTGGAGCCCACCGGTGGCACTGCCGGCCGTGGCGACCGCCGCCCCGATCGGATTGGTGGTCTGCGGCGCCGGAGTCATCGGGGTCAGCGCGGCAGCGCTGGACGACGCGGTGCTGTAGCCGAACATGGCCAAGGTGTCCTGGGCCCACATCTCCATGTAGTGCGCCTCGGTGGCCAATATCGCCGGGGTGTTCACTCCCAGGAAATTCGACGCGACCAGGGTCGCCAGCAGCGCCCGGTTGGCGGCGATGATCGCGGGAGACACCACGGCCGCGCGGGCGGCCTCGAATGCTCCTGCCGAGGCCATTGCCTGCGAACTGGCCTGGTAGGCGGCTGTCGAGGTGGCGTGTAGCCACGTGAGATAGGGAGTGACGGCGCTGGTCATTGCCGCTGACGCCGGCCCTGTCCACTCTTCGCCGGCCAGCTCGGAGATCACCAACTGCGCCGCCGCCGCCGATGCCTCCAGCTCCGCGGCCAGGCCGCCCCATGCCGAGGCGGCTGACATCAGCGGACCGGAACCGGCTCCGCTGTACATCCACGCGGACACGATCTCCGGGGGTAGTGCTCCAAAATCGAACGACATATCTGTATTCCCCTTCTCGTTGGTGGGGCGGGTTGCTAAACGGCCGTCGGCTTGGGCATGACAGTGCGCTTGACCCCGTACCGCGGTGCGCCGAATCTCCCGACGCCGCGATCGCCGGCACCGGCTGCGGCCATGGCTGCCGGCACGGCGGCCATGGTGGGCACGGAATGCGGGGTGGCCATGCTGGTAGTCGCCGCCGCCAATCGGGCGGGGGCAGCGGCCGCCACCGGCTCGGTGCCCCAGCTGGGCGGTGCAGACAATGAGCCGACCGTGGTGGCCTGGGCCATCCCGGCCGCCACCGGCATCGCGCCGACGCCGGCCATGGTCGCAGGTGCCTCGTAGCCCATAAGGCCGGCGGCTCCCTCGGCGGCGATCTCTTCGGGGAAGTCGAGAAGACCACCACCGGCCAGACCAAGCACGGCCGAGCCGGCCGAAGCCCAGTTGCCCAACCCCACGTTGCCGATGTTGGCCAGGTTGCTGGACAACACCGAAGAACTGCCGCTCGACGGCACACCCAGGATGTTGGTCAAGAACCACTGGAGCCCCGAGTCCATCGAGGACGTCGCCTGATTGGTTGCCTCGGCGGTGCCGTAGGCCGCAGCATTCTGTCCCAGGACCTGCACCAACTGCTGGTGAACGGCTGCCGCCTGTTCGCTGATCGACTGATAGAGGTTCCCGTAGGTCGCGAAGAGCGCGGCCTGCAGCGCAGAGACCGGGTCGGTGCCAGCGGGCGCGATGACGGTGGTCGGGATCGCCGCCGCGCCGCTTTCGGCTGATAACACTTCTCCGATACCTGCGAGTTGGCCCGCCGCATGCGTCATTGCTTCAGGGAGTGTTTTCACAAATGACATGCATCCTCCTCGCAGAAAATCGGGCCACAATGGGATGGTCCGACGGGCCGGTCTTCGATGTCCTGAAGCATTGCAGGAATCGGAGAGTCTAAGTAGATCGGTAACTTTTTCTTAGCGGCCGAGTGCGAATCCTTAACGGAAATAGGCGGGCTGTGAAAGCTCTGAAACGGCCGTTTAACGGATGAGAATTGCGGCATTAACTGTGCAATTTATCTAACGCTGCGGTTACAATTCGCGAGCCGCGGTTGTCGCTCGTGGCGGCGGCCAGCCGCCCGCTTGGATCACCCGATGTCACGTTGGCCCACCCGCGCCCGTCGTGAGCAGATATAGGCTGGCGGCGTGTTTGAATCCCTCTCCGACCGGTTGACCGGGGCCCTGCAGGGGCTGCGTAGCAAGGGCCGTCTCACGGACGCCGATATCGACGCCACTGCCCGCGAGATCCTGTCTCTTATACACAT
>NZ_JRMM01000225.1:0-3589 GCF_000972905.1 Mycobacterium sp. UM_Kg27 | reverse complement strand
CGAGCAGGCCAACAGCCACGGTCAGAAGGTGCAGTCGGCCGGCAACAACATGGCCAACACCGACGCCTCCGTCGGCTCCAGCTGGGCCTGACCCTAGGGCCAATCGCGAACAAGAAACCGGCGCAGCCTGCGGGCTGCGCCGGTTTCTTGCGTTCTGAAGCCGCTTCTTGCGTTCCGAGGGAAAAGGACGGCCTGGGCAAAGCTGACGTGGCCGGGGCTAACCAGCCCCGGCCACGTCAGCGCGTCTCTGGTGCGTTCTGGTCAGCCCGTGGTTGCCGCCGACGAGCATGCACCCAGCACCGTGGTGGACAGGAACGTCGCGGCATTTGCCAGGTAGTTGTCGGTGGGGTCGTAGGTCGGCAGCGCCAACACGAACGCCCGGCGGTACTGGGCGGACAGCTCCGCGAAGTCCTGCAGGGTGGGGTTGTTACTGCGGCGGCCCAGCTGCTGCATCTTGTTGGCCAGGCTGATCATGATGGGACCTACCGCCAGGTTGACCGCCTTCTGCTGCGGGTTCCAATACGTTCCCGGGATGCTGGGATCGATGCCATGCCATTCGACGGCGTCAACGCCGAACTTGTCCAGCGTGGCCTTCCAGTCCGCGCACACCGGATTGGAACCGGTCAGATAGCGCTGCGGGTTGGCCGGGTTGCCCGGCGACGCCGTCTTGGTGGGAGCGGCCTGCGTCTCGACCAGGGGGCCGCGGGCGGCCGCTGAGCCGTTGTTGGCGGCGGCGCAGATCGCGGCCAGCGCCGAGGCTGCACTGTGCGCGGTGCCGGCCAGCGCAGCGTCCCGCTCGGTGTAGGTGGGAATGTGCTCGACGAAGGTGCGCGCGTAAGCGATGAACTGCTCGTAGAGTTCGCGCATCACCCGGTGCGGGGTCAGCTTCACCAGACCGACCGTCTGGGCGGCAGCGTTGCGCACCACCTGCCCGGCGGCCAGGTACTGCTTCTTCTGCTCGTCGTTCCACGCCGACGCCGGAATGGACTGGTCGCGCTCATTCCATTTGCCCTGTCCAAGCATCGACAGGGTGCTGGACAGGTTGCTGCTGATCGAAATCCACGCGGTACAGCTGGGGTCATTGATGATGATCGAGACCGGACCGGTGTCGTCTGCGCTGGCAATACCCGACGCCGCAGAGCTGCGGCTGGAGGCCGAGCCGTCCAGCGAACTCTTGCCCGGGTCGCCGCCCAGCAACACCACCGCGACCAACACCAGCGCCACCACGGCCAGCACGACTACGGCGGCCAACCCCCATTTCAGGCTCTTGTTCTGTTTAGGGGCAGCGGCTTCGTCGTAGTCCTCGTCTTCGTCCTCGTCGTCATAGTCAAAGTCGAGGTCATCGGTGCCGTTAGTCACAGTGAGCCAGCTTAAAGCACCGACCGGCGCGGGGCAGTGCCACAAGAGGGCTCTAGACTTGGCGACCGTCAAACCGTTACCGAACTAACCTGTCACCAAGGGGGTATTCGTGCTGCGCAGCCACGACGCCGGCTCACTGCGGGCCACCGACGCCGGGCTCAGCGTCACGCTTGCCGGTTGGGTGGCGCGGCGACGTGACCACGGCGGTGTCATCTTCATCGACCTGCGCGACGCTTCCGGGGTGGCGCAGGTCGTGTTCCGTGACGCCGCTGTGCTGGAGCAGGCGCACCGGCTGCGCGCCGAGTTCTGTGTGACGGTCACCGGTGTCGTCGAGGTCCGTCCCGAAGGCAACGAGAACCCCGACCTGCCCACCGGCGCCATCGAGATCAATGCGACAGAACTGCGGGTGCTCAACGAGGCTGCGCCGCTGCCGTTCCAGCTCGATGAATCCGCCGGCGAAGAGGCCCGGCTGAAGCATCGCTACCTGGACCTGCGGCGCGAGGGCGGCCCGGGAGCTGCGCTGCGGCTGCGTTCGGCGGCTAACGCCGCAGCCCGTTCGGTGCTGGCTGCACAAGACTTCATCGAGATCGAAACCCCCACCCTGACCCGCTCAACCCCGGAGGGCGCACGCGACTTCCTGGTTCCGGCGCGCCTGCAGCCCGGTTCGTTCTACGCGCTGCCACAGAGCCCGCAACTGTTCAAGCAGCTGCTGATGGTGGCCGGGATGGAGCGTTACTACCAGATCGCCCGCTGCTACCGCGACGAGGACTTCCGCGCGGACCGTCAGCCTGAGTTCACCCAGCTGGACTTGGAGATGAGCTTTGTCGACGCCGAGGACGTGATCGGCATCGCCGAGCAGGTCCTCAAGGCGCTTTGGGCCCTGATCGGCTACGACCTGCCGTTGCCGCTGCCCCGGATGACTTACGCGGACGCGATGCGACGGTTCGGCTCCGACAAGCCCGACCTGCGATTCGCTCTGGAGTTGGTGGAGTGCACCGAGTTCTTCTCCGAGACCACCTTCCGGGTATTCCAGGCCCCCTACGTGGGTGCGGTGGTCATGCCGGGGGGCGCCTCGCAGCCACGGCGCACGCTCGACGGCTGGCAGGAGTGGGCCAAGCAGCGCGGAGCCAAGGGCTTGGCGTACGTCCTGGTCGGCGAGGACGGAGAGCTGTCCGGACCGGTGGCCAAGAACCTGACTGATGCTGAGCGCGCCGGGCTGGCCGGGCACGTGGGCGCGGCGCCGGGGGACTGCATCTTCTTTGCGGCCGGACCGGCCAAGCCGTCTCGCGCACTGTTGGGGGCGGCTCGTGGTGAGATCGCCCGGCGCCTGGACCTGATCGACCCGGAGGCCTGGGCGTTCACCTGGGTGGTCGACCCGCCCCTGTTCGAGCCGGCGGACGACGCCACTGCCGCCGGTGATGTGGCGGTCGGCTCGGGGGCCTGGACCGCGGTGCACCACGCCTTCACCTCGCCGAAGCCGGAGCATGCCGGCAGCGTGGAGACCGACCCCGGTTCGGTGCTCGCGGACGCCTATGACGTGGTGTGCAACGGCAACGAGATCGGCGGCGGCTCGATTCGTATTCACCGCCGCGATATCCAGCAGCAGGTCTTCAAGGTTATGGGGATCGACGAGGAGTCGGCGAACGAGAAGTTCGGATTCCTCTTGGACGCCTTCAGTTTCGGCGCACCGCCGCACGGCGGGCTGGCGTTCGGCTGGGACCGGGTGGTGGCACTGCTGGCCGGCGTGGAGTCGATCCGCGAGGTCATTGCGTTCCCGAAGTCCGGCGGCGGCATTGACCCGCTGACCGACGCGCCGGCGCCCATCACGGCGGCTCAGCGCAAGGAGGCCGGGATTGACGCGGTGCCTCAACCACGCTGAGAGCGGACGCTAGACAGCAGCGCCAGGGTCGGCAAGGCTGCAGGCATGGATTCGGCTGAGTTCGCCCGATTGGTCGTCGCCAATATGCCGTTCGCGGCGGAGTTGCAGATCGAGATCGCTGAACTGTCACCCCAAGAGGTGCGTGCGACCATGCCGTGGGCTCCGGAGCGCTGCACCACCGGTGGGATGCTGCACGGGGGAGCGCTGATGGCGTTCGCCGACACTGCCGGAGCGGTGTGCGCGGTGGTCAATCTGCCTCAGGGCACCAGCACCTCGACCATCGAGTCCAAGACCAACTTCTTTCGAGCGGTGCGGGCGGGCGTTGGGACGGCTGTCTCTTATACACATCTC
>NZ_JRMM01000224.1:0-3633 GCF_000972905.1 Mycobacterium sp. UM_Kg27 | reverse complement strand
TGGGCTCGGAGATGTGTATAAGAGACAGGTCCACGTCCACTCCTGCTGGATCTCCTCGGAGAAGCTGTAGGAGTACTCGACGCTTTCGATATCGCAGCGTGCGCCGGGATACCGGTTGACCAGCCATGTCCCGCCGACGTTTTCGGCGGCCTCCAGCACGCGGGCGCGGACCCCGCACTGGCGCAGGTAATGCAGGGCATACAGGCCCGAGAAGCCGGCGCCGATGATCAGCGCGTCGAGAACCTCGGGCTCATCGGCGTCAGCCATCGTTCGGCCGCCTTTAGTCGACGCTCCGCAGGGTTGCCTATCGATGGGTTTACGGTACGGTATTCAGTTGGATGCCGTGGGAGGAAATGCCATGAAGGTTCCGTTCACCTGGAAGGTCACCGGCTGGTTCATGATCGGCTGGTCACCGGAGTTCGCCGCCGGAACCACCCGTGCTCTGCATTACTTCGGCGAGGACCTGGTCGCCTACCGCGACGCCGACGGCGAAGTGCGTGTGATGGAGGCGCACTGCAAGCACATGGGCGCCCACCTGGGCCACGGCGGCACGGTGGCCGAAGACCGGGTCGAGTGCCCGTTCCACGGCTGGCAGTGGGGCCCCGACGGCTGCAACAAGTTCATCCCCTATCAGCCGGACCGGCCGAACAAGGCGTTGCGCCTGCGGGTCTACCCGGTCCGCGAACAGCACGGCTGCGTGTTCGCATGGCACCACCCCGACGGCGCCGAACCCCACTGGGAGATGCCCGACATCTTCGGCAAGTTTCCGCAGTTCCCCGCCGGTCCGCAGGACTACTACCGGGCCTACCCGGAGTTCTCCCGACGCCTGGAGGGCGAACCGGTCCACCCGCAGATCGTCGCCGAGAATGCCGCTGACAGCGCACATTTCCGGTACGTGCACCACGCGACGGTGACGCCGAGGATGCTCGATTGGAAGATGGCCGACCAGGAATGGCAGTTCGTCGCAGGCTGGCCTGACGAGCGCGCCGACGACCCGGAACAGATGGCGTTGCGTTTCCACAGCCATCTGTTCGGGCTCGGCGGGGCGATCAGCATCTTCGAGGGCGTGCAACAGCACCGGCTGATCTTCACCTGCACCCCGGTCGACGAGGGCCGCTCGGACCTGTTCTATTCGATCTGGTGGCCGCGGATTCCCGGCGATGACTCCGAGGCCCCGCCGGATGACGTGCGCGCGCGCGTCGAGAAGCAGTTTTTGACCACCGTCGAAGACGACCTGGGAATCTGGCGCTACCAGCGCTACATCCAGAATCCGGCACTGTCCCAGGTCGACGCGAAACCGTTTATGACGCTGCGGAAATGGGCGACCCAGTTCTACGACGTGGCGCCCACCGAGGCCGTCTTGACATGACCGTCGCGCTGGCGGACCTGATAGCGCCTGCGCACACCGCACTCATCACCCAGGAGCTGCAGGGCGCGGTGGTGGGGCCCGACGCCGGCCTGGCGGCCCTGGCCGACGAGGCACGCCGCGAGGCATTGCCCAACATCAGCCTGCTGCTGCCGGCGGCGCGATCCGCCGGAGTTGCGGTGGTGCACTGCCTGGTGCACCGCCGCCCGGACGGCTTGGGCTCCAATCACAACGCGCGACTGTTCTCCGCCGGCCGCCGAGCTGTGCGCATCGATCCGGGCAGCGCCGGCGCCACCCTGCTGCCCGAGTTCGGGCCGGAGCCGTCTGACCTGGTACTCAGCCGCTACCACGGCCTCGGGCCGATGGGTGGAACCGATCTGGATGCAATCCTGCGCAACCTGGGCATATCCACCGTTGTCGCGGTGGGGGTCTCGCTGAATGTCGCCATCCCCAACCTGGTCATGGATGCGGTCAACGCCGCCTACCGCGTGGTGGTGCCCCGCGACGCGGTGGCCGGTGTCCCGGCCGAGTACGGTGCTGCCATCATCGACAACACCCTGTCGCTGCTGGCGACGATCACCACCACACAGGAGCTGATGGAGACGTGGCAACCCTGACCCAGTTCACCGTGCCGGAGGTCACCGACGCGGTGGCCGCGGCGATTCCCGACCGCGACATGATCATCCAGGGCGACCGGCGCTACACCTATGCGCAGATCCTCGAGCGGTCCAACCGGCTGGCGTCCTACCTGCACTCCCGCGGGCTGGGGTGCCACACGCCGCGGTCGGACCTGGCTGCGCACGAGACCGGCCAGGATCTGTTGGGGATCTACGCCTACAACGGCAACGAGTTCGTCGAAACCCTACTGGGCAGCTTCCGGGCCCGGGTGGCACCGTTCAACGTCAACTACCGCTACGTGCGCAATGAATTGGCCTACCTGTTGGCTGATTCCGGCGCCACCGCGCTGGTGTACCACGCCGCGTTCGCGCCCACGCTGGCCGAAGTACTCCCTGACCTCCCCCAGCTCAAGGTCCTCATTCAGATCGCTGACGACTCGGGCAACGCCCTGCTCGACGGGGCGGTCGACTACGAAACGGTGCTGGCGGACAGTTCGCCGGAGCCGCCTGCGGTCCAGCCCTCGCCCGACGACCTGTATGTGCTCTACACCGGCGGCACCACCGGGATGCCCAAGGGCGTGCTCTGGCGTCAGCACGACATCTTCATGGGCTCGTTCGGCGGCCGCAATCTGATGACCGCCGAAGAGGTCAGCTCCATCGACGACATCGTGGGGCCGGCTCGCGACAACCCGGGCGTCAAGCTGATGATCTTGCCGCCGCTGATCCACGGCGCCGCCCAGTGGGCGGTGATGACCGCGATCAACACCGGCCAAACCCTGGTTTTTCCTTCGGTTGTGGACCATTTCGACGCCGACGACGTGGTGCGCGCCATCGAGCGGGAAAAGGTGCTGTCGGTGACCGTGGTCGGCGACGCGATGGCCCGGCCTCTGCTGGATGCGATCCGCAAGGGCAGCGCCGATGTGTCGTCGCTGCTGGTGGTGGCCAACGGCGGCGCCCTGTTGACGCCCTACGTCAAGCAGCAGATCGTCGAGACCCTACCCGGCGCCATGGTGATCGACGGGGTCGGTTCGTCGGAGACCGGCGCCCAGATGCGTCACATGTCGACCTCCGGTGCCGTCGCCACCGGAACCTTCGCCGGCGGACCGGACACCTGCGTGGTGGCCGAGGACCTTGGAGCCGTGCTGCAACCCGGGCACGACGGCCTGGGCTGGCTCGGTCAGCGCGGCTATGTCCCGCTGGGCTACAAGGGCGATGCCGCCAAGACCGCTGCGACGTTCCCGGTGATCGACGGGGCGCGCTGCGCCGTTCCCGGAGACCGAGCTCGGCACCTCCAGGACGGATCGATCGAGCTGCTCGGCCGGGATTCGGTGACAATCAACTCCGGTGGCGAGAAGATCTTCGCCGAAGAGGTCGAGACGGCGCTTGCGTCGCATCCGGGTGTCGTCGACGTGGTGGTCGCCGGACGGCCCAGCGAACGCTGGGGCCAGGAGGTGGTGGCCGTGGTGGCCCTCGCTGACGGCGCCGCCGTCACGGCCGCCGAGCTCATCGAGCATGCCGGCGGTTCACTGGCCCGCTACAAGCTGCCCAAGGCGGTCGTGTTCCGGTCGACGATCGTGCGCAGCCCCGCCGGCAAGGCCGACTACCGGTGGGCACGCGAGCAGGCCGAGCAGGGCCTGTCTCTTATACACA
>NZ_JRMM01000223.1:0-3684 GCF_000972905.1 Mycobacterium sp. UM_Kg27 | reverse complement strand
TCGAAGCTCAGCGGGATACCTGCTTGCACGTCCCATAACTCGAATCCTCCCAAGATCGGGAGTCTCCGGACTTACCGGGACGGCTCAATGACCCTGCCCGGACTGCTGGACGGTCTGAGCGTGGGCGATCTGACGTTGGGCCAGCTGCTGACCGACCTGGGCACCGGCGGTTTCACCCTGCCGGGCCTGCTGGAGGCGCTGGATCTGGCCGATGTGACCTTGCCCGGGCTGTTGGGCGATCTCGGGATGAGCGAGGTGACCCTGGATGGGCTGTTCGACGGCCTCGGCTTGGGCAACCTGAACCTGCCCGCGCTGCTGGGCGATGTCGGGTTGGGCGAGATGACGCTGCCCGAGCTGTTGGGCGACCTGGGCCTGGGTGACATGACGTTGGGCGGGCTGTTCGGTGGCCTGGGCGCCTGGGACCTGGGGCTGGGAAGCCTGCTCGGTGACTTGACCGGCGACCTGAACCTGGGGGGCCTGCTCGACGGGCTGGGCCTGGATGACCTGGCCGCGTTCACGATCGACAGTGGCTGGTTCGGTGGATTCCTGCCGTTCGTCTGGTTCGACCTGCCGCAACAGATCGCCGAGCTGTTGGGTGCGCCGACGGCTGGTGCCGCCGAAGCCGGGGTCTTCGCGTCCAGCGCGGCAGCCGACCTGCCGGCAACGCTGGGCGCCGACCTGGCCTCGGAGTGGGCAGAACTCGTGGGCGCCTTCTGACGCCGCTTCGGTTCAGCCCGTGCCGGCGGGTGTCCGGCGCCGGCGCCTGACCCGCTCCCGCGTGCTGCTGCATCGCTTGGCGCTGACCACCAGGCGGGCCACCGCGGCTTCGATGCTGCGCGCGAACTCATCGATATCGGGCATGGTGTCGTAATCGGCCAGAATCCCGAAGAACAGATTCTCGGCGTAGCTGAGCATCGCGACGCCGGTGCGCAGCTGCAGCGCGATCGGTGGTACCGGCAAGATCTCCGAAACCCGCCGGCCCAAGATGTGCAGCGGCTGCGACGGCCCGGGCACATTGGTGGTCACCGTGGTGACGCTGTGCTGTGGCAGGCGGGTCAACAGCCGAACCGCCCACGCGGTCACCGGGAACGGCAGATGGTTGGTCGCGGTGATCAGGGCGCTGCCGGCCTGGCGTTGCCCGGTGCCCTTGGTTCTACTCAAGCGCGCGTGCACCAGGCGCAGCCGCCGTACCGGGTTGTCTTCCTCCACCGGCAGGAAGGGCAGCATCAGCGAGACCCGGTTGTCGGCGCGGCCGGAGGCGTCGTGGGCCCGGGTGGACACCGGTACCAGGGTGCGCAGCGTCTCGGCGACCGGGCGTTCACCGCGGCGGTCCAGCATGCCGCGGTAGGCCTCGGTCAGGGCGGTCAGCGCGACATCGTTGACGGTCACGTCGAACGCCCGGCAGATCCGGTTGACGTCATCGAGCGACACCGCGGCGGAGCTGTACCGGCGCGATGCGCTCATCGGTCCGTTCAATGAGGTGGCATTGCCCGGGCGCAGCAGCCCGGCTGACAGTTCGATCGTGCCGCGGACGGCCCGCGCCGCGGCGGTGCCGATCGCAGTCGAGACATGCCAGAGCTCGGAGGCCCAGCTCAACGGGTTCAGGCTCACCGGGCGGAAATCGAATTGTGCGTGGGCCGAGTGGGTTTCGTCATCGCCGCGAAGACGTCGGGCGAAAGTCAATACCCCGTCGCCTGCGCCGCTTTCGTCGCACAGCCCGGTGAACAGGTGCGATGTCGCGATCCCGTCACCGACGCAGTGGTGAACCTGGATCAACATCGCCCACCGGTCGTCAGCCAGTCCCTCGATGACCCAGATATGCCACAGCGGCCGGTCCCGGTCCAGCCGGCGGGCCATCTGGTCGGCGACGACGCAGAACAGTTCGGTGTCGTCGCCGGGATGCGGCAGGGCGAGCCGCCCGATGTGGTGTGCCATGTCGAAGCCGGGGTCGTCGACCCACTGCGGCGGTGCCAGGTCGAGGGGATGCGACTGCAGCTTCTGGGCGAACCGCGGGCAGCCACTGATACGTGCGCCCAGGGTGGCGACCAGCGAGGCGTAGTCCGGTGCCGGGCCTTCCAGTACGACCAGGGCGCCGATGGCCAGGCTGGCGTGGCGGTCGGAGTCCTCGGCTTGCAGAAATCCCGCGTCCAGGGTGGTCAGTTGCTCCACGATCCGTCCTCCTGCCCGCGCCCCGCTCTCATCGTCCGCCCGCGTCGCTGATGGATGCAGGGCCAGAAGTCCCGAGTCCGCGGCGCAGGTGCGGGTCTTCGTGCCCTGGTCGGACCGGTGGGGCGGGGAGGATCGTGAAGAGTGCAGGTCTGCTGGGGCTCAGCGGGAATCGGGCTCGAGACCGCGAAGGAAGAAAGGGGCCGGCCCATGGATGAAAAACCTGCGGGTCGCCCGGACGCCGCGGCGGTCCGGGACACCATCCGAACCGCGTTACTGCTGGCCGCCCGAGCGCCCTCGGTGCATAACTCGCAACCATGGCGCTGGCGGGTGGACCCGGCGCCTTCGGCGCCCCGGCTGGACTTATACGTCGAGCCCGATCTGCAGCTGCGCAACGTCGACCCCGAGGGCCGGGGCATGATCTTGAGCTGCGGCGCGGCATTGCACCACTGTGTGGTGGCGTTCGCCGCGCTAGGTCAACAGGTCAAGGTCCATCGGTTTCCCGACCCGGCATGCCCCGACCTGCTGGCCTCGATCGAGCTGTGTCCGCCTGGGCCGCAACCGGATCTCTCCCAGGTCGATGTCGCGCTGGCGGCGGCGATCCCGCGGCGGCGCACCGATCGTCGCTACTTCAGCGGCTGGCCGGTGGCCGGCGCCGACATCGCATTGATGGGCGCGCGCGCCGCCCGGTCCGGTGTGATGCTGCGCCGCGTCGACGCCCTAGATCGGCTGAACGCGGTGGTGGCCCGGGCGGTGTTCGAGCACCGCACAGACTACGAGTACCTCGCCGAGCTGGCGACCTGGAGCGGCCGCTACGGGTCGGTGGCCGGCGTTCCGGCGCACAGTGTTCCGGCGCCGGATGCTGCTGCCCCGATTCCGGGCCGGTTCTTCGCCGGGCCCGCACTGGCCCAGCCGCCGGGTGCCGTCCCGGACGAGGACCGCGCGGTGATGCTGGCCCTGGGCACCGAGACCGATGATCGGCTGGCCCAGCTGCGTTCCGGCGAGGCCACCAGTGTGGTGCTGCTGACCGCGACGGCATTGGGGCTGGCCAGCTGCCCGGTCACCGAGCCGCTGGAGATCGCCGAAACCCGTGCCGCGGTGCGCCGCGACGTCTTCGGAACCAGCGGCTATCCGCAGATGCTGCTGCGGGTGGGCTGGGCCCCGATCAATGCCGACCCGCTGCCGGCGACGCCGCGGCGCTTCCTCAACGACACCGTCCAATGGCTGGCTGCCGACACTCGCGAGGCCGAGCCTCGAGAGGTTGAAGGGTTGGCGCTCTACGCCTGAGCAGCACCGCCCGGGCTACGAGACCAGGGGAGCAGACCAGCGCAGCACTGTCCCGCCGCCGGGAGCCGATGTGACGCTGAAGGTTCCGCCGGCCTGCTCGGCACGCTGACGCAGGTTGGCCAGGCCGCTGCGGGTGATCACCTCGGGCATACCGCGGCCGTTGTCGCTCACCTCGATGCTCAGATCGTCTTCGACCTTGATCTGCACGGTCACGGCGCTGTCTCTTATACA
>NZ_JRMM01000222.1:0-3798 GCF_000972905.1 Mycobacterium sp. UM_Kg27 | reverse complement strand
GGCGGTGACGCCGGAACCATCGGCAACGGCGGCGCCGGTGGCGCGGGCGGCTCCGGCAGCATCGGCGGCAACGGCGCGAACGGCAGCACCGGTGGTGTGGTCCACGGTGGCAACGGCCTCTCCGGCGGTAACGCCGGTGACGGCGGCGCGGGCGGCAAGGGCGGCTCGATCTCCGGTAACGGCGGTGCCGGCGGTGGCGCCGGTGTGGCCGGGACCGGCGGCAACGGTGGCAACGGTGCGGTCGGCAAGGCGGGTCTGGACGCGGTGGCCGGCACGGGCGGCGTCGGCAGCAACGGCGCGGCGGGCGGTAACGGCGGCTTCGGTGGCAACGGCGGTAACGGCGGTAACGGCGGCGCCGGCGGATCGGCGGCCAACGGCACGGCCGGCCTCGCCGGGCTGGGAAGCGTCGGTGGTAGCGGCGGTAACGCCGGGAACGGGGCCGACGGTGGCCGCGGCGGTAACGGTGCCGGTGGTGGCGTCAACCCGATCGCCGGTACCGGTGGTAACGGTGGCGCCGGCGGAAACATCGGCGTGGCCGGCAATGGCGGTACCGGTGGCTTCAACGCCGACGGCACTCAGCGGGCCGACGGCGCCGACGGCACTGCGGCCACGCACGGCGGCAACGGCGGTAACGGCGGTAACGGCGGTAACGGCGCCCTCGGCTCTGGACAGGCCGGCGGCAAGGCCGGTAACGGCGGCGCCGGTGGCAACGTCGGCAACGGTGGTAACGGCGGTAACGGTGGCGACGGTGCCCACGGCTCGGTCGGTATCACCGGCGGTGACGGCAACGGCACCAACGGCGGCAACGGTGCGGTGGCCGGTATCGGCGGCAACGGCGGTGCCGGTGGCTCACTGTCCGGTAACGGCGGCGCGGGCGGTAACGGCGGCGCGGGCGGTAACGGCGGCAACGGTGGTAACGGCGCTGCCGGTACCGGTGGCGGCAACGGTGGCAACGGTGGCGCGGCGGGCAATGCCGCCAGTGGCGCCGCCGGCGGTCAGGGCGGCAACGCGGTTGCCGGCAACGCGGGCGTGGGCGGCAACGGTGGTAATGCCGGCAACGCGGGCAACGGCGGCAACGGTGGTATCGGTAGCGGCGGCGGTCTCAATGCGGCGGCCGGCAACGGCGGTAACGGTGGCGCAGGTGGCGACCGGCTCGGTGTGGCCGGCCTCGGCGGCGCGGGCGGCTTCGGAGTGGGCGGCCAGGCGGCCAGCGGCAGCGACGGTGCGCTGGGCGGCGGCGGCAACGGCGGTAACGCCGGCAACGGCGGCGCCGGCCAGATCCTGGGCAGCGGCGTGTCGCAGAACGGCGGTAACGGCGGTATCGGTGGCGCGGCCGGCATCATCGGCAACGGTGGCGCCGGTGGTATCGGTGGAGCCGGCGCGACCGGCGCCAACGGCGTCATCGACGGTGTCGGTAACGGCACCAACGGCGCCGCCGGCGGTATCGGCGGCAACGGTGGCGCGGGTGGCGCCGGCGGTAGCCAGCTCGGTAACGGTGGCGCAGGTGGCCGCGGCGGCTTCGGCGGTAACGGTGGTATCGGTGGCGTCGCCAACGGCACCGACGGCGCGAACGCGGCCGCGGGCAGCGGCCTCAACGGTGGCAACGGCGGCGACGCGGGAACCAGCGGTAACGGTGGCGTCGGCGGTCAGGGTGGCGCCGGTGCGCTTGGCGGTACCGCGACCAACGGAGCGCAGGGCGCGGCGGGTGTCGGCGGCAAGGGCGGCGACGGCGGTGCCGGTGGCCAGGCCGGCCGCGGCGGCAACGGCGGTGCCGGTGCCGGCGGCGGCGTGAACAACGTCGCCGGAGACGGCGGTAACGGTGGACGCGGTGGCTTCGCCGGTGTCGGTGCGGCCGGCGGTGCGGGCGGCGTCGGCGCCAACGGCCAGATCGCGGCCGGCGGTGCATTCGGTGCGGCCGGCAACGTGGCCACCGGCAACGGTGGAAACGGCGGCGCCGGCGGCGCAGGCCAGATGCTCGGCAGCGGTATCGCCCAGTCCGGTGGTAACGGCGGTGCCGGCGGTGGCGCCGGCGCGGTCGGCACCGGTGGCGTCGGTGGTAACGGCGGCGCGGGCGCTGCGGGCACCAACGGCAGCACGCAGGTGACCGGCGAGGGCAGCCACGGCGTCAGCGGTGGCCACGGCGGTAACGGTGGCGACGGCGGCAAGGGCGGCCTGACCTCCGGCAACGGCGGTGCGGCCGGTAACGGTGGTGCCGGTGGTACCGGCGGCAACGGCGGTAACGCGGCCAACGGCGCCAATGGCAACAACGCCACCGCGGGCACCGGTGCCGCCGGTGGCAACGGCGGCGACGCCAACGGCGACGGCGGTAACGGCGGCGCCGGCGGCAAGGGCGGTAACGGCGGTGTTGGTGGTACCGCGACCAGCGGCTCCACCGGCGCCAACGGAGTCGGCGGCGCCGGCGCCAAGGGCGGCAACGCCGGTAACGCCGGCAGCGGCGGTAACGGCGGTAACGGCGCCACGCTCACCGTGGGCAACGGCACCGTCGCGGGCGCCGGTGGTGACGGCGGTAACAGCAACAGCAACGCAGGCACGGCGGGTACCGGTGGCGCCGGCGGCTGGAACGGCAACAACACCGTCCAGGCCGGCAGCGGCGCCAACGGTGCGGCCGGCGCGGCGGGCAACGGCGGCAACGGCGGTAACGGCGCCAACGGCGCGACCGGCAACGCCAGCAACCACGGCCAGTCCGGTGGCGCGGGCGGTAACGGCGGTAGCGCCTTGCTCGACGGCAACGGAGGCAAGGGCGGCAACGGCGGTAACGGTGGCGCCGGCCAGTCGAACGGCTCGGCCGGTAGCACCGGCACCCGCCCCGCAAGCAACAGCGGCCTGCCCGGCACCGACGGCGGTGCCGGCGGCGACGGTAAGCACGGCGGCTCCGGCGGTGCCGGTGGTCAGGGCGGTGCCAGCGGTAGCAACTCCGGCAACTCCGGTTCCGGCGGCAACGGCGGCAACGGGGCCAACGGTTCCAACGGTGGCGCCGGTGGTAAGGGTGGCACCGGCGCGACGGGTAACTCCGCATCGGTCGTCGGCGGCGACGGCGGCGCCGGCGGTAACGGCGGCGCCGGCGGTAATGGCGGTACCGGCGGGCAAGGCGGTGCCGCCGGCGCCCAGAACAACGGCAACGGCACGGCCGGCACCAACGGCACCACCGGCACCAACGGCAACGGTGGTTCCGGCGGTAAGGGCGGCACTGGCGGTACCGCCGGCAACGCCACCGGCTCGAGCACCGCGTTCCCGGGCGGAACCGGCGGGGCCGGCGGTACCGGTGGCACCGGTGGCACCAGCGGTGGCGGCAACGTCGCCGCCCCGGGCAACCCCGGCACCGCCGGCAACCCCCCGGGCGGCACCGGCAACCGCACCGGTGGTACGGGCGGCACGGGTGGTAACGGCACTGCGGGAGCCACCGGATGATGACCCGCTCATGCCTCGTCCCCACCGGGCGTCCGGCACCTAACACACCAAGCACTTGATCCGAGAAAACATCACCGACATGGGTTCGTCGCAGAATAGGGAGTCCCGCATGACTGACAAGCAGCACGGCAAAGGGCGTCGTGGTTTCACCGGCGGTGTCCGCAGCCGGGGTGGCCGGGTGGCCGCTGCCGGGAGTGCGGTTGGCGCGTTTTTGACGTTCGGGATGTCGCCGTTGGCTGCGGCGCCGGTGGCGCAGGCCGATGAGCTGGACTGGGTGGTTGATCTGCTCGGTGCGGATCTGGCGGGTGCGTTCGGTGATCTGAGTCAGGCGTCGTCGTGGGAGACGTTGTTCGACCAGGGGGCGTGGGA
>NZ_JRMM01000221.1:0-3876 GCF_000972905.1 Mycobacterium sp. UM_Kg27 | reverse complement strand
ACCCGCGGCACCGTCCTTACCGTCGCCACCGGCACCGCCAACACCGCCCGCACCCGAAGCCCCGCGCGTGATGCCATCGGCCTGCAAGCCACCCAGGCCCGCGTCGCCGCCGGCGCCGCCATTGCCACCAGCGGTACCGGCTACCGCAGTCGCATCCGACGCGGCGTCATACCCGGCGCCACCGACGCCGCCGCTGCCACCCTTACCGGCCGTGCCCGCCGTACCGCTGGCGGCCTGACCCGCCGGGCCCTGACCACCCGCACCGGCTTGGCCGGCGTTGCCGCCGTGTCCGCCGGCCTGACCGTCGAAACCGTCGGGGTGCGCTGCGGTCCCAGCATCACCGTCCGCACCGTCGATGCCGGCGCCACCGTTACCACCGTTACCGCCCTGGCCACCGGAATCCTGCGAGCCGGCCGCACCAGCCGCGCCGTCGTCCATGAACCAACCACCGGCACCACCGACACCAGCCTTGCCCGCCGCGCCGCCGTTACCGCCGACGCCCCCGTTACCACCATTGGTGCCGTCGGCGCCGGCCACTGCGCCGTCGGTGCCGTCGGCGCCAGCCCCTCCGGCGCCGCCCTTACCGCCGTCACCGGCCGCACCACCGTTACCTCCGGCACCGAACAGGTAAGCGCCCCTACCACCGGCACCCCCGTTCCCGCCGTTCCCGCCGTTGCCGCCGGCACCACCGTTGCCGTCGCCTCCATTGGCGAAGCTGCCGGCCGCACCCGCCGCGCCGGCGAAGCCGTTGCCGCCGGCACCACCGGTGCCGGCGGTGCTGAACACGCCCCACAGGGCCGCGTCGCCACCGGTGCCGCCGTTACCACCGGCAGTGCCCAAGTCGTCGGCGGTACCACCGTCACCGCCGGCGCCGCCACGGCTGAACCAGGAGAACAGGCCCGCGCTGCCACCGTCACCGCCGTTGCCACCGTCGTTGCCATTACCGCCGGCACCACCGTTGCTCCAGCCGCCGAACAGGCTGCCTCCGCCGCCATTGCCACCGGTGTGGCCGTCGCCACCGGCGCCGGCGTCACTGAGCGTGGAGAACCAGCCGACGCCACCACCGTCACCGCCGTTACCACCGATGCCGTCACCACCGGCGCCACCGCTGCTGCTGAATAGGGCAAGCAGGCTTCCCGTACCACCGTCGCCGCCGTTGTAGCCGTCACCACCGTCGCCGGCGTCGCTGAACCAGGAGAACCAGCCGACGTTGCCGCCGTCGCCGCCGTTCCCGCCGTTACCACCGTTGCCACCGGCGCCGGCACTGCTGAACCAGGAGTACAACCCGACGTTGCCGCCCTTACCACCGGCACCGCCGACACCACCGCCGACACCACCGACACCGGCGTCGCTGAACCAGGCGAGGATGGCACCGTCGCCGCCCATACCGCCGGTACCACCGTCAAGACCGCCGGCACCACCGGCGCCGGCCTGGCTGAAGGCGGCGAACCAACCGGCGCTGCCACCGGCGCCACCGTCACCCGTGCCCCAGCCGTCGCCACCGGCGCCGCCATCGCCACCGAACAAGCCGCCCTGGCCGCCGGCGCCACCGTCAATGCCGGCTATGCCGTCGGCGTCCCAGCCCGCGCCACCAGTGCCATAGATCCACCCACCGGCAGCGCCGTCGGGGTTATCGGCGGTGCCATCGGCGCCGTTGCCGAACGGCATCAGCAAGTTGTAGTCGAACAAGTTGAACTGGGCAGAACCCGGCAGGCTGAAGTCGGTGGCGCCGCTGAAGATGTTCAGGTTCAGGTCGGCCAGCACCGCGTCCCAGGCGGCCGGCGCACCGAAGCTGTCGAACACGAAGGACCAGCTGGAGGGGTCCAGGACGGTCGCCCAGGCGTCCTGATCGCCGAAGTCAAGGGCGAGGCCGTTGAAGGCGTCACCGAGGTCCTGACCGAACAGATCGATGAGCACGTCGTCGAAGTCCGCACGCGCCGTCGGAGCCGCCGCCATCGGAGCCATCCCGAACGTGAGGAAGGCACCAACCGCGCTACCCGCACCGATGATCCGGTTGCTACGACGACCCTTGTCCTGGCGGTGACGGCCCATAACCAAACTTCTCCTTAACGATTACACAGATAACCCACAGCGAGCCCTGCGTTGCGAGATTAACACTGATTCCGGAAGAGTCAATCCCAGTTCACTACATAGAACTACGTTTCGGTAATTGCGGTTAGCAAGTGGGTAATAGTGGTTAACCAGACCACATAACTCGACTACAGCTCGCTCTGCGCCCGCTAACCTGGGAGTCTGCCGTCCGAAGGCTGGAAGAATCACGTCGGCCTGGCCTCTCCAGGGGCGTCCGCGACGTTCTTTCCCGCCCCAGACGCAAGCCAGCGGTGCCTCGTATCGCGCCCAGCGTCCTCTGCCCTAAACGGCAGTTCCCCGTGGCAAACATCCGGAGCACGAGTTGCCGGGGTCGACTTCTCAGGATGCGCGTCAGCGCCGCACGGCGGCTCCGTCAGGCGACGGCCCGCGGCGACATCGACGACACCATCACGGCCCGGTCGAGTGACCGGGCCGTGATGGGTTAGGCGGGTTCGATTAGGGGTGGTTTGCGCCGTTGGCGCCCAGAACCGTTTGGTTGTTGTTCGGGTTGGGCCACCCGGGGTTCTCTCCGTGGTTGACCGCATAGACGTCCGCCTCGGTACCACCGCCACCGGTTTGACCGCTGCCGCCGTCGCCGCCGTTACCGCCGACCACCCTGTTGTTGTTGGCAGTCGGATTGTCGGTGGGGCTCCCGGCGGTCGTGAGCGCGGACCCGATGTTGCCGTCAGCGCCAGCGCCGCCGTTCCCGCCTCCGCTACCCTTGCCGCCGTCGCCGCCGGTAGCGTCGCCGCCCGTGGCTGTGGTGTTCTCACCCAGTGCGGTGACCCGGGCGGTTCCGCCGAGGCCGCCGTGGCCTCCATCGCCTTCACCACCGGCGCCGCCCTGGGCCGTACCGCTGGCCACGGCATTGGCTCCACCCGCGGCGATACTGCCCTTGCCGCCGTTACCGCCGTGGCCGCCATTGTGGGCTTCGCCGCCTGCACCGCCGGTCGAGATACCGCTAGCCGTCCCGCCGAGGCCGCCGAGGCTCGGGTCACCGAAGCCGCTGGTGGTCTTGGCGCTCTCGATATCAGAGCTTCCACCATTGCCGCCCACGCTGTTGTCCCCGAAGGCCTCGCCACCGGCGCCGCCGGTGGACAGACCGTAGGAGTTGCCGCCCGCGCCGTCGGCCTCCAGCTCGCCCCAAGAGCCCTTGCCGCCCTGACCGCCGTCGTGCCCGGCGCCACCGGCACCGCCGACCGCGACGGCGGTGTTGCCGCCCCCACCGATCGTGCCGCCCGCAGCGTCGACGATCAGCTGACCGCTGCCGCCTTCGCCACCCTTTCCGGCCCCGGAGACTCCGACCCCGCTGCCTGCGCCGCCGTCGCCGCCGGTGGCCGTCCCGGTAATGGTGCTACCGGTACCGGTTGCAGCGGCCAGGCCGAAGCCGCCCTTACCGCCCTGTCCGCCGTCCGTCCCGTCCCCGCCGACACCGCCCTTGACGGTGGTGTCGGTGATGTGGGCTCCGTTGGTCGCGGCGATGCCGGCTGCGCCGCCCTCACCGCCGGCGCTGCCGCTGTTGCCGTCACCGACCCCGGCGTTGCCACCGATCGCGTTGCTCCCCGAGATGAGGCTGCCGGTACCGATAGCCGACAGGCTCGCCGCACCGCCGGCAGCGGTGTCGCTGGCATTACCGCCGGTAACCGTGCTGCCGGTGATGACCCCGCCACCGCTGACCGTGGCCGTGGCCGCACCGCCGGCGAAGTTGGCGGTGTTCAACCCGCTGGTGATGGTGGTGTCGGTGATGCTGCTGCCCGCGCCATCGACGGTCAGTGAGTTGTTGGC
>NZ_JRMM01000220.1:0-3957 GCF_000972905.1 Mycobacterium sp. UM_Kg27 | reverse complement strand
TGTGTATAAGAGACAGCACCAACAGCACCACCCGGTTCTCCACCGCGGCCAGCAATGCATCCTGCTGGGTTTTGGAGAACCGGTGCACCTCATCGATGAACAGCACGGTCTGTTCGCCGTACGCGGCCGCCCGTCGGGCGGTGTCGATCACGGCGCGCACTTCCTTGACCCCGGCGCTCAGGGCTGAGAGCGCCTCGAATCGTCGTCCGGTGGCACCGGAGATCAGTGAGGCCAGCGTGGTCTTTCCGGTCCCGGGCGGACCGTAGAGGATGACCGAGGCCGCCCCGGAGCCATCGACCAGCCGACGCAGCGGGGAGCCCTGCCCCAGCAGGTGATCCTGGCCGACCACCTCGTCGAGGGACGCCGGACGCATCCGCACCGCCAACGGAGTGGAGGTGGCACCGGATCCGTGCGGTTCGGGCGCCGGGGCGCCGCTGAGGTCGAACAGTCCGTCGGACACGACTTCAGGCATACCACGCATAGCTGCTCACCGCTGTCACCTGCCCCATCGGCCACTCGCCGGTTCAGCGGTGCACGATCACCCCGCGGATGTTCTTGCCGTCACGCAGATCCTGGTAGCCCTCGTTGACCTGCTCCAGGGTGTAACGCCGGGTGATCAGCTCGTCGAGCTTGAGCTGACCGGCGTCATAGAGGCGCAGCAGCCGCACGATGTCGTACTGCGGGTTGGCGCCGCCGAACAGCGTGCCCTTGATGGTCTTGCCGAACAACGCCAGCTGCGAACCCGAGACGTGTACGTCCAGGCTCTCCAGCTTCGCCAGCGCGGCGATCACCACGGTGCCGCCCTTGCCGATGGTGTTGAATGCCGCGGTGGTGACGGCTTCGTCCAGGTCGCCGACGGTTATCAGCGCCTGGTCGGCCATCTGTCCCCAGGTCAGCTCGGCAATCTTGGCCATCGCCTCCTCGGCGGTGGGGAAGGCGTGCGTGGCACCCAGCTTCAGGGCGGTTTCGCGTTTGAACTCCACCGGGTCGACGGCCACCACGTACTTGGCGCCGGCGTGCGCGGCGCCCTGCACGGCGTTGATGCCGACGCCGCCGATGCCGTAGACCACCACGGTGTCCCCGGCGCGCACCCCGCCGTCATAGTTGGCCGTCGCCCAGCCGGTGGGGACCCCGCAGCCGACCAGCACCGCGGTCTCCAGCGGCAGCCAGTCGTCGACCTTGACCACCGAGTGCTGCGAGACGGTCGCCCGCTCGGCGAAGGTGCCCAGCATGCAGAAGCCGCCGTAATCGGTTCCGCCCGAGTGGAACCGGAACGTGCCGTCGGGCATGCAGCCCTCCAGGATGGTGGCTCCCATGTCGCACAGGTTCTGCCGTCCGGTCGAGCAGTATCGGCAGGCCCCGCAGCTGGGGATGAAACAGCACACCACGTGATCACCGGGCTTGACTTTGGTAACCCCGGGGCCGACGTCCTCGATGATCCCGGAGCCCTCGTGCCCGCCGACGATCGGGAACCGGGCCGGCCAGTCCCCGTCAGCCAGATGCAGGTCTGAATGGCACAGACCGGCAGCGGTGAACTTGATCAGTACCTCACCCGGACCCGGCCCGTCGAGGTCCAATTCCATGATCTCGAAAGGTTGGTTGGGCGCATGTGCCACGGCGGCAATTGTTTTCATGGGTGTCATCCAACTCGCCCGGGTGGCTCCTCCGGCGCTGTTCAGCCGGATTGCGAACGCGGGACGCAGATTGGGCGAGTAATATGTTTAACATGAGTACGCATAGCCTTCGCGATTTGCGGGCCCAGCTCGGTGCCATCGTGCGCGACGTCGCTACCTCCGGCGAAGAGGCCATCATCACCGATAGCGGAACCGAGATCGCGGTGATCATCTCGATGGCAGACTACGAGCGTCTGCATGAACACGCCGACGTCGCAGACGCGCTACGCGTGCAGAACATGCGCGCGAATGCGTTTAACACCATGTCACTGAGTGAAATGCTCGATGCCCTGGGCGTCAACGCTGCGGCGTTTGTCGCGTCGTGAAAGTCGCCTTTCACCCGGACGTCCTCAAGCAGTTGCAGCGGCTGCCGCGTGATGCGTTCGAGACGGCGCTGCAGACGATTATCGGGCTCACCGCTAGCCCGCGCCCGACCGGGGCGAAAAAGCTGGTCGGTGGCCACAATGACTGGCGGGTACGGTTCGGGCAGTATCGGATCGTCTACCAGATCGACGATGCCGCAGCCATCATCACGATCTTCACCGTCGCCAAACGCAGCGACGCCTACCGCTGATCAACCTCAGGCCGGCGCGGTCACGAAGTCGATCAACTCCTCGACCCGGCCGATCAGCTCCGGCTCCAGGTCGGTCCAGTCCCGCACCCGGCTCCGGATGCGCTGCCAGGCCGCCGCGATATCGGCCTGACCGGCGTGTGGCCAGCCCAGCGCGGCGCAGATCCCGTGCTTCCACTCCACGTTGCGTGGAATCTTGGGCCAGGCCTGCATTCCGAGCCGCTCCGGCTTCACCGCCTGCCAGATGTCGACGTAGGGGTGCCCGACGATCAGGGCGTGTGCACCGCCCGGTCCACGGCGCACCGCCTCGGCAATGCGGGTCTCCTTGGAACCGTCCACCAGGTGGTCGACCAGCACCCCGAGCCGTCGGCCGGGCCCGGGCTGGAATTCGGCGACGATGCCGGCCAGGTCGTCGATGCCGCCCAGGTACTCGACCACCACACCTTCGATGCGCAGGTCTTCCCCCCAGACCTGCTCGACCAGTTCGGCGTCGTGGCGGCCCTCCACGTAGATCCGGCTGGCCAGCGCCACCTTGGCGCGCGCGCCGCGTACCGCCACCGAGCCCGACGCCGTCCGGGCCGGCGCCGCGGGTGCCGTCGGGCGGGGCTCGGTCAAGATCACCGGCTTGCCATCGATCAGGTAGCCGGGGCCAACGGGGAATCCGCGGATGCGGCCGTGCCGGTCCTCCAGATCCATCCGACCGTAGGCGATCCGCACGACGGCCCCGACGTAGCCGCTTTGGGCGTCTTCGACCACCATGCCGCGCTCCACCGGCACCTCGACAGAGCGGACCCTGCGTGCGGTGTGCGGGTTGTCGGCAAGGATGTCGGATCCATAGCGGTCGGCCACCCGAGGCAGCCTAGGGGCGTTCGGGCGTGCTGCGACTGAACCACCCGCGCGATTCCGCCGATTTTTTCCGGCCGCCCTCAGAGCCGGTTCCACCGAACCAGAAGTCACACTGGCATCAGGCATCACTCTAGCAACATTAGCCACTCAAAATTCCCTTAATTTATAAGAGATCTCTCGCAACATACGTAACAATAACAACTTAGTTAACTAAAACAACTTTAGTTAACTTTTACCCCAATTAATAACAACCGAAACATTTGCATCTTTAAGTAACCGAAATGTGCAATTTCATCATTTATCGCGTTATGCTCTGAAACCTCACTGATACACACCTATCACGGAGGTTGTGATATGCACCGGAACACGGCACGGCGTGTCGTGAAGTTCGGGCGGCGGCGGCTCAATTGGGCGACGTCCGGGCTGGTCACCGGGGGGATCGTGGGCACGCTGATAAGTTCGGCGGGAGTGGCCCATGCGGACAACATGGCGATGGGCTGGGATGCCGTCGCACAATGCGAATCGGGCGGTAACTGGGCCGCCGACACCGGCAATGGTTTCTATGGCGGTCTGCAGTTCAAACCGTCGACGTGGCGCGCATTCGGCGGCGTGGGTTCGCCGGCGAAAGCATCCCGCGAGGAACAGATCGCGGTGGCCAATAGAGTCCTCGACGAACAGGGCCCGTACGCCTGGCCGAAATGCGGACCGGGACGGGTATTCCCGTCGTCGGTGAAAGGCTGGGTGCCGCCGGCGATGCGCCAGCTGCTCAAACCGTTCTGGTGAGCCCGGCTACTGCGGCTTCGGAGACAGCACCGCCTGGGTCTGCGTGACTCGGGCGACCAGCTTGCCGTTGTCGTCACTCAGGTC
>NZ_JRMM01000219.1:0-4077 GCF_000972905.1 Mycobacterium sp. UM_Kg27 | reverse complement strand
GCTGCCGGTCGTGTCGCCGAACACGGTGCCGTAGCCGCCCAGGATGTAGCCGCCGCCACCGGAGCCGCCCTTGCCCCCGTCGAGGCCGTGTCCACCGGCACCGCCCGTACCCGTTCCGGTCGCGGTGGCACTACCGGCGCCGCCGGTGCCGTAAGCCGCCACCGAACCCGCAGCACCGGCACCACCGGTGCCACCGCCCGTGGCGTTGCCCCCGGTGCCGCCGTTGGCGTTGCCGGCGGTGACGACTCCACCACCGAGCGCTTCGACCGCCGCCTCGCCGCCGGCACCGCCCTTACTGGTCGCGCCACCACCCGTGCCGCCGTAGCCACCCTTTGCCTCACCGCCGTTGACGGAGCTGCCTGCGCCGTCTGCGGTGACCGAAGCGCTACCGCCGACACCGCCCTTGCCGCCGTCGGTACCGCCACCGCCGTTGCCGCCGGTCGCGACGCCGCCAGTCACCGCACCGCCGTCGGTGACGCTCACAGTGGCCCCGCCCGCGGCGCCACCCTGACCGCCATTGGCATCGCCGGTCCCGGCGGTACCGCCGGTCGCGGAGCTGTTGGTGATACTGCTGGTGGCACCGTCGGCGGTCACCGTGGATGAACCGCCACTGGCAGTGTCATTGCTGTCGGTACCGGTGGCGTGACTGCCAGAGATGGTGGCGCCATTGGTGGCCTGCACGAAGCCGCTACCACCGGCATGACCGGCTCCACCGTCGCCACCCACCGCGCTGCTGCCGGTGATCGTGTTGCCACCGGTGCTCGGACCGCTCGGGTTGCCGGCGAAGACCTGCGCCCGACCGCCCCCAGCGCCGTTGACCCCGTTGCCGCTGTCGCCGCCGGTGCCACCATCCGACGAGCCATTGGTGATCGAGTCGTTGGCAGTGTTGGTCTGCACGTAGGCCACGCCGCCGTCGCCACCTCGGTAACCGAGGCTGCCCGTGCCGCCGTCCCCGCCGACCGCATGACCGTTGGTAACGGCACTGTTCTCGCCGACAGCCCGCACCCAGCCCAGCGCACCGTCTCCGCCCCGACTGGTGGGGCCGTTGCCGGTACCGCCGCTGCCGCCCACGGCAGCGCCACTCGCAGTGGCACCGTCGCCAAACGCCGCCACCGTGCCGGTCTGGCCGTTACCGCCGGTGCCGCCGTTCAAGCCGTCCCCGCCGCTACCGCCCTGGATGGTAGCGGTACTCGAGGCCTCCGAGCCCACACCGCCGGACAAGATGCTGCCCGTGGCGCCCTTACCGCCGTTGCCGCCGCCCGTCGCATCGCCGCCGTCACCGCCCCGAACGGTGCCGTGCGAGGTACCACCGATACCGCCGGCACTCTGGTCCCGGCCGCTCTGGATGACCCCACTGCCACCCTTACCGCCGATGCTGTTAACACCGTCTGCGTGGCCGCCGTTACCCCCGGTAGCGCTCCCATACGACAGGCCGCCGCTGCCGGTGTCACCGGTGTTGTAGCCAGCCTCCAGCTCACCCCAGCTGCCGTCACCACCCTTACCGCCGTTGGTGGCGCCGCCGCCTTCTCCACCCTGGGCGACCGCGGTGTTACCGCCGCCGATGACTCCGCCGGCATGGTCAACAACCAGGAAGCCGCCACCGCCGACACCACCGAGGCTCCCGCTGCCGTCACCGGTACCACCCTTGCCGCCATGCCCGTCACCGGTAATGACGCTGCCGGCACCGGTCGCCTTTGCCTCACCGAAACCGCCGACGCCGCCGGTGCCGGAGTTGTTACCAGCACCGCCGTCACCACCCACGATGGTGGTACCAGTGATGTGGGCACCGTTGGTTGCAGCGATGTTGGCCGCGCCGCCGGTGCCACCGGTGCCGCCGTTGGCGTCCCCGCCATTGCCGCCGGTCGCGGCGCTGTCGGAGATGAGGCTGCCAGCCCCTGTGGAGCTCATACTCGCCGCACCGCCGGCGGCGGTCTCGCTGGCGTTGCCACCAGTCACGGTGCTGTTGGTGATGCTGCCGCCGCTGCCGACTGTCGCCGTGGCAGCGCCCCCGGCGAAGTTGGCCGAGTCCAGACCACTGCTGACCGTGAGGTCAGTAACGCTGCCGCCAGTGACCGTCAGCGAGTTGTTCGCGCCGTTGGCGCCGTTAACGCCGTTGGCCCCACCGTTAGTGCCGTCACCCCCGGCGACGTGGCCGTCGGTGATGGTGCCACCGTCGGCGGTCATCGTCCCGTTGCCGCCGTTGCCGCCGTTGCCACCGTCGGCGGTCATCGTCCCGTTGCCGCCGTTACCGCCGTTACCGCCGGTCGCGGTGCTGTCGGCGGAAATGGTGCCGCCGCCGATGGTCGTGACGGTGCCGCTGCCGCCGCTGCCACCCAGGCCGCCGTCGAAGCCGTCGCCGCCCGCACCGCCGTCACCACCGTTGCCGCCGATGGCGAGGCCGCTGCCGATCGAGGAAGTGCCGTAGCCGCCGCTACCACCGTTGCCGCCGGCGCCGCCGTTGATGCCGCCGTGGCCGCCGTTGCCGCCGTTGCCGCCGGTGCTGCTGCCGGTCTGGCCGAGGCCACCGCCTATGCCGTTGCCGCCGTTACCGCCGTCGCTGCCCAAGCCGTCGCCGCCGTTACCACCGCGGCCGCCGTCGCCGCCGGTACCGACAGCGTTGGTGGAGGTGTTCCCGCCGGAAACCTGGACATTGCCCCAGGCACCAGTGCCGCCGTTGCCGCCGACCGCGCCGTTCGTGCCGTTCAAGCCGCCGTCACCGCCGTCACCGCCGATCGCGGTGCCGTTCGTAACGTGGCTGCCTGTGGCACCCGCGTAATCGGTCACCTGAATCCACGCGCGACCGCCGTCACCACCGTTGCCGCCGAGGCCGTCACCACCGTTGCCCGCCGTGCCTTGGCCGCTGACGCTCCCGTTGATACCAGCCATGTTGGCAGTACCGCCGAGACCGCCGGTGACACCTGCACCGTCGGCGTCACCACCGTCACCGCCGGTCATGGTGCCGCTGACGACAACCCCGGCTCCGCCGGCTCGCACCGACCCGTAGCCGCCCTTACCGGCAATGCCCCCGTCATTGGCGTTGCCGCCGTCACCACCGTGAGCGGTACCGGTCGCAGTGCCACCGGTCGGGGCCGATGGCGCAATGCCCGCTCCGACCTGGCCGCCGCCACCGCCACCACCGATGCTGCCGACGCCGGTGCCGGTGCCGCCGTTGCCGGCGATGGCGGTGCCGGTGGCGCTGCCATCCGCCGCGGCGGTGATCCTGCCGATGCCGCCGTTGCCGCCGACGCCGCCGTCGATGCCGGCACCGCCGTCGCCACCTTGGCCCGTCCCGCTGGCAACGCCACCGCCGATGGAAGTCACGACGTAGCCGCCGCCACCGTTACCCCCGGTGCCGCTGCCGGTAGCGGCGGCGCCAGTGCCGCCGGTGGCCTGACCGATGGCAATGGCGCCCACGCCGTCAGCGGATATGAGTCCCTGACCGCCCACGCCGCCGTCACCGCCGGTGGCGGTGTCGGAGCCATTTCCGCCGGCGCCGCCGTCTTTGCCGGTAGCGATGCCGCTGGCGGCACCACCGTTGGTCGCAACGACGGCCGCGCCACCACCGCCACCGCCGCCACCGCCGCCGTAGCCCGGTCCGCTGCCGGTGCCCGCGGCACCCGCGCCGCCCGCGCCCCCGTTACCGGCTGTCGCGGAGCTGCCGACGCCCGCGCCCTGAACGATGCTGGCGCCCGCGCCGCCCGCGCCACCGGCCCCACCAGCCCCGTTCGCAGCACCGCCTACGCCGAGCCCCCCAGTGCCACCGTGGCCGCCGGTGCCACCGGCCTGAACCCCGGCTACGCCGGCGTAGCCGCCGTACGAGCCGGCGACAATGCCCTGCCCGTTACCGCCCTGACCGCCGGTGCCGCCGTCACTGGTCGTGCCCGCGGTGCCATCGACACCGTTGATACCGCCCGTGCCCGTGCCCGAGCCAGCCGCGCCGCCGGTGCCCACTGCGCCACCGCTGGCACCGTTACCGCCGTTGCCGCCGGCACCGGCCGTAGCGTTGCTACCGCCGCCTGCACCGCCACCGCCGTTGCCCGCGACACCCGCGTTGCCGCCGTTGCCGCCGTTACCGCC
>NZ_JRMM01000218.1:0-4119 GCF_000972905.1 Mycobacterium sp. UM_Kg27 | reverse complement strand
AACAAGTTCGCCACCCTGCCCTACGTGGTGGGGGAGGGGCGTCGGGTGATCGGCAACATCGAGCGGGTGGCGAACCTGTTTTTGACCAAGACGGTGTATTCCGTGCTGCTCGCACTGCTGGTGGGCCTGGTGGGGCTGGCGTCGGCCCTGTTCGGCACCAAACCGTTGCTGTATCCGTTCCAGCCGATCCACGTCACGGTCGCGGCGTGGTTCACCATCGGCATCCCGGCGTTCATCCTGTCGCTCGCGCCGAACAATGAGCGGGCGCACCCCGGGTTCGTACGCCGGGTGATGAGCGGGGCGCTGCCGGCCGGCGTGGTGGTGGGCATCGCCACCTTCGCGTCCTACCTGGTGGCCTACCGCGGCAGCGAAGCCACCGCGGTCCAGCAGATCCAGGCCTCCACCAGCGCGCTGATCACTTTGCTGACCACCGCGGGATGGGTGCTGGCCGTGGTGGCTCGGCCCTATCAATGGTGGCGGCTGCTGTTGGTGATCAGTTGCGGGCTGGCCTACGTGGCGATCTTCGCGATGCCGCTGACCCGGGAGAAGTTCCTGCTGGACCCCTCCAACACGGCACTGACGTTGCTGGCGCTCGGCATCGGCGCGCTCGGCGCAGCCGCCATCGAGGCGATGTGGTGGGCCCGGGGCGGCATGCTCGGTGAGCGGCCGAAGTTGTGGCGGGAGTCGGCAACGACCACAATGACGCAGCGATAAACCGCGACACTAGGGGTAAGCACGACATGGCCAAGCTCTCCGGATCCATCGACGTTCCGCTGCCTCCCGAAGAGGCCTGGGCGTACGCCTCGGATCTGTCCCGCTACAAAGAGTGGCTGACCATTCACCGGGTATGGCGCAGTGTGCTGCCCGAGACCCTCGACAAGGGCACCACCTTGGAGTCGATCGTCGAGGTCAAGGGCATGCTCAACAAGATCAGCTGGACGATCGTGAACTACAAGCCACCCGCCGGGATGACGCTCAATGGCGACGGTAAGGGCGGGGTCAAGATCAAGTTGCTCGCCAAGGTCGCCCCGCAGGGCGATGGCTCCAAGGTCAGTTTCGACGTGCACCTGGGCGGTCCGGCCCTGTTCGGCCCGATCGGCATGCTGGTGGCCGCCGCGCTCAAGAGCGACATCAACGAGTCGCTGCGCAAGTTCGTCACGGTTTTCGCGCCGAGTTAATCGGTTGCACGCCGCGCCATCCCGCCGCTAGTGTGGCGGGCGTCCCTGCACAGGAGGTCATGGAATGACAGGCATCGTCGGTCTCACGCCGCCGTCCGCGCGCTGATCACCGCCGAGTTGCCGTAGTCCGGTCCCGGTTGTCAGCGCTCCCGCTGACCTTCCCGGAGACCGCATGTCCCTCCCTTTTTATGACGCCCGCGCTGGCGTCACCCTGACCGATGTCGGCTTCACCTGGCCCGATGGCGGTGCCGCGCTGGCCGGCGTCACCGGCTCGTTCGGTATCGGCCGTACCGGCCTGGTGGGCGCCAACGGCACCGGCAAATCCACCCTGCTTCGGCTCATCGTCGGCGAACTCCGGCCGACGACCGGGCACATCACCGCGGTCGGGCAGGTGGTCTACCTGCCGCAGCTGCTCACCCTCGATACCGACGCCTCGATCGCCGAGCTGCTCGGTGTCTCCGATCGACTCGCCGCGCTGCGGGCGATCGGAGGCGGAGACGCCGCCGAGGCCCATTTCGAAGTGGTCGGTGATGACTGGGACATCGAATCCCGCGCCGATGCGGCACTGCGCGACATCGGATTTGGATCGGGCGACCTCGATCGCCGAGTCGCCGAACTGTCCGGCGGGGAGGCCATGCTGGTGGCGTTGACCGGGCTGCGGCTGGCGGCCGCCCCGATCACCCTGCTCGATGAGCCGACCAACAACCTGGACCGCGCCGCGCGCGCCGGGTTGGCGCGGCTGGTCGACACGTGGCCCGGCTCGCTCATTGTGGCCAGCCACGACACCGCGCTGCTGGAGCAGATGGACTGCACCGCTGAGCTTTACGACGGACGACTCACCACGTTCGGCGGCCCCTACAGCGCCTGGCGGGCGCACCTGCAAGCCGAGCAGGCCGCCGCCCGGGCGGCGGCCCGCACCGCTAGGCAGGTGGTCAAGGTGGAGAAGCGCCAGCGGGTGGAAGCCGAGACCAAACTCGCTCGACGCAACCGGGCGGCCCAGGTCGCCCACCAGAACAAGCGTGCCGCCAAGATCGTGATGAACCAGAACGCCGCCAATGCCCAGGTCTCGGCGGGCAAGCTGCGTGGGCATCTGGACGGTCGGGTTCGTGATGCCCAAGCCGACTTGGAGGCCGCCTGCGCCCGGGTTCGTCGCGAGGAACACATTCGCGTGGATCTGCCGGATCCGGAGGTGCCCAACGGCCGCCGGCTGGCCGAGCTGCCCGGAGCCGATGGACCGGTCTTGGTGCAGGGACCGGAGCGCATCGCCCTGGACGGCCCGAACGGGGTGGGCAAGACGACGCTGCTGGAAGCACTGCTGAGCGGCGATGCCGGGCGACTGCTGACCGACCGGGTCGGATACCTGCCGCAACGCCTGGACCACCTGGCCGACACCGTGTCCGCGTTCGACGCGGTGTCGGCGGTCTCCGGCGGGCAGCCACGGGCGGTGCGCGCCCAACTGGCCCGATTCCTGCTGACCGAGGACCGGGTGGCCCGGCCGGTCGGCACCCTGTCCGGTGGTGAGCGATTCCGTGTCGCGCTGGCACAACTACTGCTCGCCGATCCACCGCCGCAGTTGTTGTTGCTCGACGAGCCGACCAACAACCTCGACCGGGACAGCGTCGGTCAGCTCGTCGACGCGCTGAGCGGCTATCGCGGAGCCTTCATCGTGGTGAGTCACGACGACGAGTTCCTGGGACGGCTCGGCCTGAGCAGGACGTTGTCGATGCCGCGCAGCGGAGTGCTGGTCGATGCGAGCTAGTGTCACAACATGACTCGCTACCGTCCCGGTTGGCTGATTGCGCTGTGCGCGGCCCTGCTGTCGGGCAGTGCCTGGCTGCCGTGGCTGACCACCTCGGCCGAGGGTGGCGGGCATGCCAGTGCGATCGGCGGCAGCGCCGGTGCCATCGCGCTGCCGCCCCGCTTTGGGGTCGGCCAGCTGATCGTGCTGCTCGCCTCCGTGCTGCTGGTGGCCGGCGCGATGGTGGCCCGGGCGCTGTTCACCCGGCTGGCCGCGGTCGTCGCAGTGCTCGACTCCGCGCTGATCACCGCACTGGGCATCTGGTACTACCGGCTGAACGTCGCGGCACCCATCAACGCCGGCTACGGGCTCTATATCGGCGCCGTCGCCGTCGTGGGTGCGTTGTGCTGTTCGGTGTGGGCGCTGGTCACCGCAGTGCGGCGATGACCTCAGAGAACGCATCGGCGTGCTGCTGCTGGACGGTGAAGTAACTGATCCCGTAACGGTGGCGGCGTTCGCGCAGCGTGTCGGCCATCTCGTCAACGGACCCGGACAGCACCGCGGGCGAGGCCAGCAGTTCCTCATCCGACAGGGTCGGCGCGAACCGGCGGGTCAGTGACAGATCGGGTATCCCGGAGCCGTCGGTCGGCACCGCCGTGATGGCCAGGTTCAGTTCGAGGGCATCAAAGCGGTTGCCGGCGGCTGCGCGGACGAAGTCGACCCGCTCGGCCAGGGAATCGTCGGCACCGTCCACCCGCGACCCGGTCAATCCGATGATGTCGGCGTGGCGAGCTGCCGCGGTCAGTAGCCGGTCACCACTGCCGGCGATCAGGATGGGCACGCGCGGCTGGTGTGTCGCCAGGTACTTCGTCACGTGCTCGAGGTACTCGACGCGGCGGCCGGCGCTGGGAAAGGGCAGCTCGGCAGCCTCGAACTCCGCGCGCACGTAGCCCGCACCCAGGCCCACCTCCAGCCGCCCGCCCGACAGCACGTCGGTGTCGGCGATGTCGCGGGTCAACAGTGCCGGTTTGTAGAAGCAGGCGTTGAGCACGTAGGTGCCCACCCGGATCGTCGAGGTGGCCGCGGCGGCGGCGACCAGAACCGGGAACGGGGCCGGGGCGCCAAGATGATCGGGCACGTGCAGGACGTCGAATCCGGAACCCTCCAGCCGCCGTGCGGTCTCGGTGCTGTCTCTTATACACA
>NZ_JRMM01000217.1:0-4127 GCF_000972905.1 Mycobacterium sp. UM_Kg27 | reverse complement strand
GTATAAGAGACAGGCGCACCACCGGCCCCATCGCCGCCGGCGCCACCATTGCCTGCGTTTTGCGTCGCGGTGCCATCGCCGCCGTTACCGCCGTGGCCGCCACCGGTGTTGGCCCCGCCGTCACCGCCGTTGCCGCCCTGGCCGCCGCTGCCCGATCCAGCGGCATTGCCGCCGGCCGCACCCTCGCGGCCCACGCCGCCCCAGCCGCCGTCGCCACCTTTACCGCCGTTGCCGACGAGCGTGGCGTCGCCGCCGGTGCCGCCGGTGGCCAGTGCGTCACCGCCATTACCGCCGTTGCCGCCGGCGCCACCGGTGCCGGTGGCCCCCAGTGCGTTACCGCCGACACCACCGGTGCCGCCCCAACCGCCCAGGCCGCCCCAGCCGCCGTTGCCGCCGTTGCCGGTGCCCAGTGCGTCGCCACCGTTGCCGGCCACCGAACCGGTGTCACCACCATTGCCGCCGTTGCCGCCGGCGCCGCCGTCACCGGCCACCGAGTCACCACCGCGGCCACCGACACCGCCACCCAGATGTGCCGTCCCGCCGGCGTCGCCGCCATTGCCGGCGTTACCCGCACCCGTGGCGTCACCGCCATCACCACCGTTGCCGCTGTGCCCGGCATTGCCACCGTTACCGCCAGCGCCGCCAGTGCCGGTTCCCCACGCCTTACCGCCATCACCGGCCGAACCCGAGTTCGGTCCGGCACCGAACAGTGCATCTCCGCCGGACCCGCCGGTGCCACCGTTGCCGCCGTCACCACTGGCATTGGTGGCACTCGAGCCCGCACCAGCGTTACCGCCGTTACCGCCGTTACCGGAGTTGCCGCCCTTGCCTCCGTCGCCGGAGCCCAACGCGTCGCCACCGCGTCCGCCGCCACCGGAGGTGCCGCCGTCGCCGCCGTTGCCGCCCTCCTGGCCGGACCCGTTGGGACCGGAGTTACCGGCGCTACCAGCACCGCCGTCGCCACCACTACCGCCGATACCACCGGCACCACCGTCACCGGTCCCACGACCCGTGCCACCGGCGCCACCGACGCCACCGTTACCACCATTGCCACCGGTGTTTCCGGCCTGGCCGTCCGCGGCCACCGCGCCCGCGTTACCCGTCGCACCATTACCGCCGCGGCCACCTTCGCCGCCGGCTTGGTCGAGGCCCGCGTTGCCACCGGCACCACCGGCACCACCGTTCTGACCGGTCATGCCATCACTGGTAAAGCCCTGACCGTCGCCACCGATACCGCCGTTGGCGCCGCCGCTGGACGTGCCCGCTGCCGCACCATCCGCACCGGCGGTGCCGGCACTGCCCGCACCCGTACCGGCGAGGCCGCCGGAACCGACCGTGCCGCCGTCGGCACCGTCACCACCCTTACCGCCACTGCCTGCGGTGTTCCCACCGCCGCCACCGGCACCGTCACCGCCCTTACCGGCCGTACCGGCATTGCCGCCGCTGCTGCCGTTGCCGCCGTTGCCATTGGTCATGCTGCCGCTGCCGCCGTTGCCGCCATCGGCGCCGTTACCGCCGGCGCCGGCATTGCCACCGTCGCCGCCGCTCCCGCCGCTACCGGGCGCAGCGCTGGCACCCGCCACACCGTTGCCGCCCTTGCCCGCGGTGCCGGCGTTGCCACCGTTGCCGCCGATGACACCGTCGCCGCCCTTGCCGCCGGCACCGGCGTCACCACCGGCCGTGCCGCTGTCGCCGGGGTTGACCCCATTGGTGCCATTCGCACCGTTGCCGCCGGCACCACCGTTACCGGCCTGACCCGGGTGGTAGTCGTCGACCGTGGCGTAGTCGTTGGTGCCGGCACCGGCGCTACCGCCGGCCCCGCCGGTTCCACCGCTACCGCCGGCGTTACCGCTGCCCGCGGCGGCTGTGCCGCCGTTGCCGCCCTGACCGCCGTTTCCGGCCCAACCACCGGTTCCCAGGTTGCCGGTCTGGCCGCCGTCAGTGCCCGCGCCACCCTGACCGGCGTCACCGCCGTCACCACCGGCGCCGCCGTTGCCACCGTCCAGGCCACTGCCGGCCGCGGCGTTAGCACCGGAAGCACCGTCACCGCCCTGACCGCCCTGACCGCCCCGGCCGCCGTTGCCGCCACCGACACCACCGATGCCCTGCCCACCGGCACCACCGTCACCGGCCTGACCACCCTTGCCGCCCGCCAGACCGTTGCCGTCCGAATCACGCAGGCCGTTCACCGCGCCCTGGCCACCGCGGCCACCCAAGCCACCGGCACCACCGGTGCCGTTCGCCCCGTCGGAGCCGCCGTTGTGCCCGGCACCACCGGCGCCAGCGTTGCCACCGTCGCCACCGTCGGTACCGGCACCGCCGCTACCGCCCGAACCCCACTTACCGACACCTCCGGTGCCGCCCTCACCACCGGTACCACCGGACCCGCCGGTGCCGCCGTTGGTGGCGTTCGTACCGACACCGGCCTCACCACCGGTACCACCGTTACCGCCGGCACCCGCCGCTCCGGCGGCCATACCGTCGAGGCCGCCCGGGTAGTTGCCCGAACCGCCGTGGCCGCCGTGCCCACCGACACCACCATTGCCGGCATTACCGCCATCGGTAGCGATCAAGCCCGAACCTCCGGCGCCACCATTGCCGCCATCACCGGCTGTGCCGCCGACACCACCGATACCCGTGTTGCCCTTGTCGTCGCCCCAGCCGCCACGGCCGCCGTCACCACCGGTGCCACCGTTACCGGCCTTACCGGCATCGCCCTGGACGCCGGCGTCACCGGTGCCGTTGTTCAGCGCACCGGCGGCACCACCGTTGCCGCCGGCACCACCGTCGCCGCCGCGGCCGCCGGCGCCTCCGGCACCGGCCGTGTAGCCCGAAGACGCCAGTCGGCCATCAGTGCCCTCCGTGCCGGCACCACCCTTACCGCCGTCTGCTCCTGCCCCGCCCTTGCCGCCGCTGCCGGCGTTGCCCGCCAACGCCCCGCTGGCGCCGCCGGCACCACCGTTACCTCCCGCGCCACCGGCCTGGCCGGCACCGCCGTTCGCGCCCGTCGGCGGGTAGACACCACTGGTGCTGGCGCCGTCGCCACCCTGGACACCGTCACCACCGGAACCACCGTTGCCGCCGCTACCGCGGCTACCGCCGTCCCCGCCGGCACCGCCGTTGCCGCCCCGGTCACCGGCGCTCACGCCATTGAAGCCGTCACCACCTTGTCCACCGCTGCCGGCGATACCGGTGATCTCGGTGCCGTCCGTGCCAGCGTTACCGCTGCTGGAACCCGTGCCCGCAGTGCCCGCGTCGCCGGCAGTGCCGACCTCGCCGCCCTGACCACCATTGCCGCCGTCGACGTGGGTGGCGTCGCCATCAGCACCTCGGCCACCATCACCGGCCGTACCCGCATTGCCGCCATCACCGGCGTCACCACCGACACCGGTGGCACCGTTCGTGCCGCCGCCGGTCGACGTACCACCGACGCCGCCCTTACCGCCACTGCCACCGTTGCCGCCACTACCGCCGGAGCCGCCGGTCTGACCGGTGCCGCTGCCGCCATTGGCGAACGTGCCTTGAGCGCCGGTGGCCCCGTCGCCGCCACTACCGCCGTCACCGGCGTTACCACCCGCACCACCGACACCACCGACGAAGCCCGTTCCACCGGCCCCGCCGTCGCCGCCGGCGCCGCCGTTACCACCGCTTTCACCCGAATCGCCGGCATTGGCACCGCTAGCACCGACGTAGCCGGCACCACCCTTACCGCCGGCACCACCATCGCCGCCGTCGCCCTGCGCGGCGTGGGTGATGCCATCGGCTTCGAGCCCACCCGCACCGCCATTGCCGCCGGCACCACCCTTGCCGCCCGCCGTGCCGTCGGGGTCGCCCGCCGTGCCGGCGTTACCCGCGGCACCGTCCTTACCGTCGCCACCGGCACCGCCGACACCGGCCGTGCCATCAGCGGCGTGGCCGCCACCGACCTGCAGGCCACCATGGCCGGCGTTACCACCGACACCACCATTGCCACCCGAGGTACCTGCCGCAGCAGTCGCATCCGTAGCCGCGTCATACCCGCCACCACCGGCGCCACCGTTACCGCCCTTACCGGCCGAACCATTGGTGCCACTGGCGGCGTTGGTCGCGCCCGAGCTACCACCGGCGCCACCGGCACCGGCGTTACC
>NZ_JRMM01000216.1:0-4153 GCF_000972905.1 Mycobacterium sp. UM_Kg27 | reverse complement strand
GAGATGTGTATAAGAGACAGCCGCGCGGGCGGACGCCGCCAGCCGATCCTGCAAGACGCCAAGGTCTTTGCCGCGAGCCACCTCTGTGCCGTCGGCGGCCTCCACCGCGAAGGTGACCCTCAAGTGCGCGGGAAGCTTGTCCAGGTCGAAGGCATCGATTCCGACCAGCACACCGGTGCGGCGACGCAGCTCGTGGACCAGCGTCTCCAGCAGCGGCTCGCCTGACGGCCCGATCGACGACAGCACCGCGCGCGCGGTGTCGGGCGCCGGGACAAAGTTACGACGCAGGTCTTTGGGCAGGGAGCGGATCAGCGCGGTGATCAGCTCTTCGCGCAGCGCCGGTACCTGCCAGGCGAACTCGTCGCCGCCGAGGCGTGCCAGCACATCGATCGGGACATGGACGGTGACCCCGTCGTCGGCGGCGCCCGGCTCGAAGCGATAGCTCAGCGGCAACGCGAGATCGGCGGTCGCCCAACTGTCCGGCCGGTCGGCGCCGAGTGTCTCGTCGGCCCGCAGCAGCTCATCGCGAGTGAAGGTCAGCAGGTCAGGGGTAATCTTCTGCTGCTTCTTCCACCAGCCGTCGAAGTGCCGTGCCGAGACCACCTCGGCGGGAATCCTTGTGTCGTAGAGGTCATACACGGTGTCGTCGTCGACGATCAGGTCGCGACGACGGACCCTGTCCTCCAGCTCCTGCAGCTGGGTGCGCAGCGCTGCGTTGTCGGCGAGGAATCGGTGCCGGGCCACCCAGTCGCCGTCGACCAGCGCATGCCGGATGAACAGCGCGCGGGCCACCACGGGCTCCACCCGGGCGTAGCCCACCCGGCGGCGCGCCACCAGCGGCAACCCGTAGAGCGTCACCTTTTCGAAGGCCATCACCTCGCCGCGCTTGGCATCCCAATGCGGCTCGCTGTAGCTGCGCTGGACCAGATCGCCCGCCACCCGCTCGACGGTTTCCGGCTGGATGCGCGCGGCGGTCCGCCCGAACAGCCGGCTGGTCTCCACCAGTTCAGCGACCATCGTCCAGCGCGGCGGTCGTTTGGCCAGCACCGATCCGGGCGCCAACACGAATTTCGAGTTGCGTGCACCGGCGAACTCCCGGCCGTCCTCGCGCCGCATCCCGACATGCGACAACAACCCGGCCAACAACGCAGCGTGCACAGCAGCCGGTTGAGCGGGCTCACCAGATTCACGGATGCCGATATCGGCGGCGATGCTGCGCAGCTGACCGACCAGGTCCTGCCATTCCCGAATCCGCAGGTAGTGCAGGAACTCATTACGGCACATGCGGCGAAACGCACTGCCGCTCAAAGCCTTCCGCTGCTCTGATAGGTACGACCACAAGTTGAGGTAGGCGGTGAAGTCGGAATCGTCGTCGACGAACCGGGCATGTTTGGCCCGGGCCGCCTCCTCCCGATCGACCGGCCGCTCCCTGGGGTCGGGGATGGTCAGGGCGGCGGCGAGCACCAGCATCTCGCGCACACAGCCCTCGGTCTCAGCAGCCAGGATCATCCGGCCCAAGCGCGGGTCCACCGGCAGCCGGGCCAGCCGACGGCCCACATCGGTGATCGCCCCCTGCGCGGTGAACGCCCCGAGTTCGACCAGCAACGCGACCCCGTCGCGGATGCTGCGCGAATCGGGAGGGTCGAGGAAGCCGAAGTCTTCCACCGCACCCAGCCGCAGCGACGCCATCCGCAGCAACACAGCCGCCAGGTTCGTGCGCAACACCTCGGGGTCGGTGTAGCGCGGTCGCGTGTCGAAGTCGACTTCGCTGTAGAGCCGGATGCAGATCCCGGGCGCCGTGCGGCCGCACCGGCCGCTGCGCTGGGCGGCGGAGGCCTGCGAGATGGGTTCGATCGGGAGCCGCTGCACCTTCAGCCGGCGACTGTAGCGGGAGATACGTGCGTTGCCCGGATCGATCACGTAGCGGATGCCCGGTACCGTCAGCGATGTCTCAGCCACGTTGGTGGCCAGCACAATGCGGTTCTTCTGCGGCCCCGAACGGGGCCGGGCGAACACCTTCTGCTGCTCTGCGGTGGACAGCCGCGCGTACAACGGAAGAATCTCGGTGTTGGGCAGCCCGCCGAGAGCCTCGGCGGTGTCGCGGATCTCGCGTTCGCCGGACAGGAACACCAGAATGTCGCCGGGCGGTTCGGCGGACAGTTCGTGCACCGCGTCGACGATCGCCTCGATCTCGTCGCGCGTCTCGGTCCGGATGATCTCTCGATCCGGGTCGTTGGGGTCGGTGGAATCGTCTGCGACCTCCGGGCTGACCGGGAGCTCCAGTGGGCGATACCGGATTTCCACCGGGTAGCTGCGGCCGGACACCTCGACGATCGGCGCAGGGCCACCGCCGTTGTGCGCGCTGCGCCCATATTCGGCTCCGCCACCGCGCCCATATTCGGCTCCGCCGAAGTGCGCTGCGAAGCGCTGAGGTTCGATGGTGGCCGAGGTGATGATCACCTTCAGATCTGGCCGGCGCGGCAACAACTCCCGCAGATAGCCGAGCAGAAAGTCGATGTTGAGGCTGCGTTCATGCGCCTCGTCGATGATCAGCGTGTCGTAGCGCAGCAACCGCCGGTCGCGTTCGAGCTCGGCGAGCAGGATGCCGTCGGTCATCAGCTTGATCAGGGTCCGATCGGACACCCGGTCGGTGAACCGGACCGCGTACCCGACGACATCGCCTAGCGGGCTGGCCAATTCGTCGGCGATGCGCTGAGCAACGGTGCGGGCGGCCAGCCGCCGCGGCTGGGTGTGGCCGATGGTGCCGCGAATTCCGCGACCGAGCTCCAGGCATATCTTGGGCAGCTGAGTGGTTTTACCGGAACCGGTCTCGCCGGCCACCACCACGACCTGGTGATCCCGAATCGCCGCGGCGATCTCGTCGCGGCGGGCGCTGACCGGCAGGTCGGGATAGCGGACATCCGGCACTGCGGCCCGGCGCGCGGCAATCAGCGCTTGGGCCTCGCCCATCCGCTCGGCCAGTTTTCGCACCTGCTCGGGCTTTGCGCCCCGCAGGTCCTTCAGGCGCCGTCCGAAGTAGACCGCGTCCCGCAGGGTCAGCTCATCGAGGAGCGTGCGCAACTGCGCGACGGACGGTTCCACCACTTCGCGAAGCTTACGGGCCGGGGCGACCCACCTGTCATCTGGCATTTAGCCAGTCATTATCAGCGTCATCCCAATTCCACCAGAATTCCACCGTTAGATCATGGCTGTTCACCCTACCGTAACCTTCGTGCACCGCATTAAATAGAGAAGTGACCCGGATAGCACGCGATGTTGCGAATTACCGGCCGGGTTGATCCGTGATGGCGCGCCAGTGATCATCACCCTAATTTGTCTGCGAAAGGGCAAAGTGAAACTGAACGGAATTGGCACGACGCTGGGCATTGTGGCGACCGGCGCATTGGTGTTATCCGGGTGCGGCAGCGATAAGAACGCCGACACCGGTGAGAAGACGACCTCGAGCTCGGCGGCCGCGGGCGGCAACTGCGGCGGCACGGACACGCTGAAAGCCAGCGGATCGACCGCCCAGCAGAACGCGATGGCCCGGTTCGTCAAGGCGTTCATCGACGAGTGTCCCGACCACAACGTCAACTACACGGCCAACGGATCGGGCGCCGGTATCCGGGAGTTCGTGGGCGGCCAGACCGACTTCGCCGGCTCCGACGTTCCGCTGAGCGGCGACGACTACGCCGAGGCGCAGCAGCGCTGCGAATCCCCGGCATGGAACCTGCCGGTGGTGTTCGGCCCCATCGCGATCACCTACAACATCCCGGGCGTCGACACGCTGATTCTCGACGGCCCGACCGCCGCGAAGATCTTCAACGGAGCCATCACCAGCTGGGATGACGCAGCAATCAAGGCGCTCAACCCGACGGCCACGCTGCCCGCCCAGCCGATCCACGTGGTGTTCCGCAGCGACGAGTCCGGGACCACCGACAACTTCCAGCAGTACCTGGATGCCGCCTCCGGCGGGGCCTGGGGCAAGGGCGTCGGCAAGTCGTTCAATGGTGGCGTCGGTGAAGGCGCCAAGGGCAACGACGGCACGGCCGGAGCCATCGCCTCCACCGAGGGGGCGATCACCTACAACGAGTGGTCATTCGCCCAGGCCAAGAATCTGGCGACTGCCCAGATCGTCACCTCCGCCGGGCCC
>NZ_JRMM01000215.1:0-4161 GCF_000972905.1 Mycobacterium sp. UM_Kg27 | reverse complement strand
AGATGTGTATAAGAGACAGGCAGAAGAACCAACGAACTCATTGCCTGAAGAACTCATTGCCTGAAGATAGGAGCATCTGGTATCAACTCCCGAAGGGCACCCGATCCGCAATGTCCACCCATTTCGTGGCGATACGGCACCACTGTCGATGCCATCACCCTCACAGGTGAGTAATGTGCAGGTGGCAAATCGTTCAGGGTCATAGGGAACGCGAGATGATTTCCTTCATCACCTCATTTGTGCCGGCGTAGATTTTCTGCACGCGCTGGTCCACCCACAATCTCGAGATGGGATACTCGGTCATGTACCCATATCCGCCGTGGAGCTGCAAACAGTCATCGAGCACCTTCATCGCTCGCTCAGTGGTCCACCATTTCGCCATGGCGACGGTCTGGACGTCGAGTTGGCCCGCGAGGTGTAGGTCGATGCAGTAGTCCAAAAATACTCGTGCGATGCGCGTTTCGGTTGCAGCTTCGGCCAAGATGAATTTCGTGTTCTGGAAGCCGAAGACGGGCCGTCCGAACGCTTCCCGCTCACGGGTGTATTTGAGTGTCTGCTCCACGGCAAGTTCCATCGCCGCGACCGCCCCAACCGCGACGATGAGCCGCTCTTGAGGTAGCTGCGTCATCAGCTGAATGAAACCCTGACCCTCGGTCTCGCCCAGGAGGTGCGAGCGGGGAACTCTTACGTCGTCGAAGAACAACTCGGAGGTGTCTTGTCCGCGTTGGCCGATTTTGTCGAGGACCTTGCCGCGCCGGAATCCGGGTCGATCGGCTTCGGCGACGATCAGCGAGATGCCGGCGGCGCCCTGACTTGGATCTGTCTTGGCGACGACGATGATCAGGTCGGCTTGCTGACCGTTGGTGATGAAGGTCTTTGCGCCGGTGATCACGTACTCGTCACCGTCAAGAATTGCTTTGGTCTTGACACTCTGCAGATCAGAACCGGTCCCTGGCTCCGTCATGGCGATAGCACCGATCATTTCGCCTGAGGCCATCTTGGGCAGCCACTGCCTCCGTAGTTCTTCGGCCGCATACTGGAGGATGTAGTGCGCGACGATTCCGCTGTGCAGCCCTGCGCCCCATGAGCTGTCCCCGACTCGGGCTTGCTCTTCGAGTACGACGGCTTCGTGCGCGAATGTGCCGCCTCCCCCGCCGTATTCTTCGGGTATGGACATGCAGAGCAGGCCTAGTTCGCCGGCTTTGTGCCACAATTCTCGGTCAACTTGGTGCTGGTCTGCGAAACGTTGCGCATGTGGTGCCAATTCGGTCGAGAAGAACTTCGCGGCAAGGTCACGAAGCTCGAGCAATTCGGCGCTCATCCAGGGAGAAATTGATGCTGTCACAGGATTCCCTCTCGGCTGTTCAATATCAATGGGTTTGATTTCTTAGGACGTTTCGATCTGATACTCGCCGGCGGAGTGACGCGCGCGTATGGCCTTCTTGTCGTATTTTCCGACGCTTGTTCGGGGAATCTCAGACACGAAGCTCCACCGCTCCGGGATCCACCACTTGGCGACCTTGTCCAACAGAAACGCGCGCAGTCGGTCGATGTCGACCTCGGCTCCACGGTGAACCACGACCAGGGCGAGCGGTCTTTCCTGCCATTTGTCGTCGGGAACTGCCACCACCGCAGCCTCGTAGATCGCCGGGTGACCAATCAGCGTGTTTTCCAGCTCGACTGAGGAGATCCATTCTCCACCTGACTTGATGACGTCCTTCGCACGATCGGTCAGCGTGAGATACCCGTCTGGGTCGATCCGGCCGACGTCGCCGGTGCGCAGCCACCCTCCGTCGAACTTGTCCGGATCATTTTCGCCGAAGTAGGCGCCGGTGATCCACGGGCCCCGCGCCTGTATTTCACCCACTGATCGACCGTCCCACGGCACGGTCTTCTTATGGTCGTCACGCAACCGGATCTCGACACCGCACATCGGCCGACCCTGGCTTTCGCGCATCTCCCACGCACGGGTCTCGCCTACTCCGTGCGCTGCGCGTGCGACGGTAGCCAGCGGCGAGGTTTCGGTCATGCCCCATGCCTGCACGATAGGCACGTTGTACTTGTCTTCGAATGCCCGCATCAGCGAGACGGGGACTGCCGATCCCCCGCAGGCAACCAGCCGAAGTGAGGAGATATCCCGGGCGGGATTCGATTCCAGGTATCGATCGACATCGTTCCAGATCGTCGGCACTGCACCGGCGATAGTCGGCTGAGTCTCTTCGATGATCGACACCAGCGGCGCGGCCTGCAGATGGCGATCGGGTAATACCAAGTCCGCACCAGACATCAACGCCGCGTAGATCAGTCCCCACGCATTGGCGTGAAACATCGGGACAATGGCCAGGATACGGTCGGCCTCGCTCACTGCCAGGGCGTTCGACGTGCAGGCGGTCAGTGCATGTAGGTAGGTCGAACGGTGGCTGTAGACAACACCTTTGGGATTTCCAGTAGTCCCGCTGGTGTAGCACATGGCCGCGGCGGAACGCTCATCGATCTCGGGCCAATCGAAAGTCTCCGGTTGCTGCGCCAGGATCTCCTCGTAACGCAACACCGTCTTCCCGCATCGCTGCAGCGGAGCGAGGTCGCCGCCCCCGGTGGCGATGACCGTATGCACCGACTCCATCGCTGGTAGCGCACTAGCCAACAATGGCGCAACCGACGCATCCACCAGGATGATCTGATCGCTGGCATGGTTGGCGATGTACGCGAGTTGCTCTGGAGCCAAACGAATGTTGAGGGTGTGCAGCACCGCGCCCATGGAGGGAACCGCGCAGTAGGCCTCGAGATGCTCTTGGTTACTCCACTGAAAAGTGGCCACCCGTTGATCTGCCGTTATTCCCAGCCCGCGCAACGCATTGGCAAGTCGGCCCGCTCGCCCCAGGACGCTACGGTAGGACATACTTCGGCATCCAGTTCCGTCGGGGGTGATCACCTCGCTGTTTCCGTGAATGGAGGCGGCATGGCGGACAATTGCCGAGATTGTGAGCTGGACGTCTTGCATCGTGCTGTGCATTTCGCATCGGCCCTTCAGGCGAACAGGTCTGGATGGCGACTCGCATCGCCTATGAGCGTCCCGTAGTGGGTTCTGAGCGCTTGCAGGATCTCTGCCAGCGGTAGATCGTCGAAGGCGCCTCGATCCCTCAGATATTCCATGTGTTGTGTGCCGTCACCGGCGAACCCGTGCAGCAGGGCGTCTGTGCGCCCGTCGAAATCAATTGGCGGGACGCCGAACCGTGCGCATAGCTCGCGATTGAACGCCGGAGTTGCCTTGACCCAGACACCGCAGAGATGCATGAGGCTGTATCCGTGGTAGACGAATACGTCGGTACCGCCCATCCGCTCACGCAATGTCTCGGTCTGAAGGTGGTTTCGGACATCGGCGAACCCCAGCCGCGCTGGGATGCCTGCTGCTCGGCAGGCCGCCGTCAAGAGCACCGCCTTCGGGACGCAGTAAGCGCGGTCTGCAGTTGCGATGGTGCTGGCGCGATACGCATGCGGGTCATCGGTCACGGTGTAGGGGTCATACCAAATCGAGTCGCGGACCGCAGTGAAGATGGCTATGGCCTTCGTGGTGTCGTCGACCGCGCCGCGGGTCGCCGATGCAACGAAGTCGCGTACCGATTCATGTTGCCAATCGAGGAACTCCGTGGGCTCCAGGTAAGGCGAGTTCTCACCGCTCATCGGTGCCGCAACGTCACAGGCAGTCCGTCCACGGGAATGGGCAGCGAGGTGTTGTCCCAACGCACGTGATAGTCGTTTGGGACCGTCCAAGTGTAGGTACGCAACATCTGGTGCAGGATTGCCTTCACCTCGAGTGTGCCGAACTGCATCCCAATGCATTTGTGCGCCCCCCCGCCGAACGGCACCCAGGCGAATCGGTGCTGTTGGTCCTCGCGCCGGGGCTCATCGAAGCGCGACGGATCGAAACGGTCCGGGTCGCTCCATATTCTGCGGTCGAAGTGATTTACGGCGGGTGTGATTGCGCACAAGGTTTCACGGGGGATGTGATAGCCGTCGATGGCGACATCGCGGACGGTCTTGCGCATCACCAGCGGAACGGGCGCCAGCAGACGCAGAGCTTCTTTGAGGATCAGATCGAGGACCGTCATCTGCTCCAGTTCGTCGATATCTGGCGAATCGTCACCGAAGGACCTGTCTCTT
>NZ_JRMM01000214.1:0-4188 GCF_000972905.1 Mycobacterium sp. UM_Kg27 | reverse complement strand
GATGTGTATAAGAGACAGCCTGCCGACAACCCCAGCGTCTGCCGGGCCGCCAGCTTGTCGCCGGGCCGAAACACCTCCAGGTCGACGCCCGGGTGCGCCACGTCGATCCGGCGCGGGTCCGCCGCATGCAGGGCGACGAGTTGCTGCGCTTCGTCGTCGGTGTTGACGATCAGCCGGTCCGCGGCATCGACGACCTGCTGCTCGCCGACCGTGCGCAGCGGCGGTTCCGGGGCGTCCCCGGCGGCCAGCGCGGCGTTCTTCACCCCGGCCAGGGTGTGCGCGGTGTGCACCAGCGGCACCGCCCACCGGTCCGCGGCCAGCCAGCCGACCTGACCCGACAGCCAGTAGTGCGAATGTACGACGTCGTAGTAGCCGGGCTCGTGGGCTGCCTCGGCGCGCAGCACCCCGGCAGCGAACGCGCACAGCTGGGTGGGCAGGTCGTTCTTGTCCAGGCCTTCGAACGGCCCGGCCACCACGTTGCGCACCAACACGCCTGGCGCGACGTGTTGTACCGGCGGATCGATCGACGACGTCGCGCGGGTGAACACTTCCACGGCCACCCCGCGGCGGGCCAGATGCAGTGCGCTCTGCAGGACGTAGACGTTCATTCCGCCGGCATCGCCGGTGCCGGGCTGGGCCAGCGGCGAGGTGTGTACCGACAGCAGCGCTACCCGGTGCACATCGGCTCTGCTGCCTGCGACCCCTCCGACGCCATAGCCCACCCCGTCATCTTTACAGGTTCGGTCAGGCGGACACTTCCGGGACCACGCGGGCGACCGGCCCGCGGGAACGCCGCATCGCCCCGACCGGGTCGGCGTAGAGCCCGCCCAGGGAAACGGTGCCGGCGCCGGCTTCTTGGACGCGGTTGCCGAATGCGGTGACGCGGATGCTGCGCGCTGACAACACCGAGCGCTGCGCGAAGGCCCGCTCCACCTCGGCCATGCCCTCGGGGTACTCGGTGAAACCCTGGCCGCCGACCACCAGGTCGTCGGGGTTGAGTACGTCGCGCAGCAGCGCCACCGCTTCGCCCAGTGCGCGGGCCCGCTCGGTCAGCAGTGCCACGGCTCGCTCGTCGCCGCCGCGCGCCTCGCGCACCAGAGTGGTCACCGCCGCCGACACCGCGCCCTTGCCCTCCGGCAGGAGCCGCAGCCGACGAGCCGCGGTCAACACCGCCTCATCGCTGACGGTGGACTCGAGATGTCCGGTGCCCCCGAGCAGTTCGGAGTAGACCGGCAGACCGGCGATGGTGCCGGGACCACTGGCCGGGCTGTGCACCCGGCCGCCGATCACCAGGGCGTAGCCGACCGTTTCGCGGGCGTAGACGTAGAGGCTGGTGGTGCTGTTCGCCGTGGGCCGCCGCACTCCGAACAGAAGTTCCGCCCCGGCCATCGCGTCCACGTGGGAGGCCACCGATACGGGCAGGCCCAGCGCTTCGGCCAGCACCGGCCCGACCGGCGCCGCCGTCCAGCCCAGCCGCGGGTGGTCGACGTGGCCGGTGGCCCCGTCCACTGCGCCACCGGTCGCCACGCCGACCCAGAGCGGCCGGCGCTTCTGCCAGCGCGTCAGATACCGACTGGCGCTGGCGGCCAGCGACGCCAGCGCCGGCGTCGCACCGTTGTTCGGCGTCGGAGTTTCGACGACGTCGAGCGTGCGGCCGAGCAGATCGGTGGCCACGATGCTGGTGGTCTTGGCCCCGATGTGCAGGCCCAGGGTGAGGAACGGTTCGTGGTTGACCACCACCGGCCGACGCGGCCGTCCGATCGCCCCGGACGTGGCCAGGTCGGCGCGCTCCAGCAGCAGTCCGGCTTCCAGAAGCGCACTGACCTGGCGGTTGACGGTCGCCACACTCAGCGAGGTGGCGCCCGCGATGGCTTCACGCGCGACGGGGCCGTGCTGGCGAACCGCGGCGAAGACCTCGGCACCGGCGCTGTCGGCCAGCTGCAGAGCCGGGGCTACTACCCGCGGGTGGGAACGGAGGCGGCCGGCGCGGTGGCTGGCCAGGTGAGCGGTGAGAGAGGTAGTACGCACGCGATGTCCTTGTCTGGAGAAAAATCCGAATGAGAGCCGTTTACGCCTACGACCCGGCGGATTCTCCTAAGGAGCGCTAATCGCAGCAGGTCAGGCGCAGGAACACGCGCGACAACACGCGCCGTGGGCGACCAGACAGACCGCTGTCAGAAAGCGGGCACTGCGAGACATAGCTGAGAATCTATCACGATCACTAAGGTTGACGCGATGACGACACCTGCGCGCGATCAGCGCATTGCCGTGGTCACCGGCGCCAGCTCAGGCATCGGCGAGGCGACCGCGAGAACCCTTGCCGCACAAGGCTTTCATGTGATCGCTGCGGCCCGTCGCGCCGACCGGCTCATGGCGCTGGCCGACGAGATCGGCGGCACCGCCATAGTGACGGACGTCACTGACCCGGTGGCGGTCGCGGCACTGGCCGAGGCATGCGACCGGGTCGGCGGCTCAGTAAACGTGCTGGTCAACAACGCCGGCGGCGCCAGAGGGCTGGCGTCGGTGGAGCAGGCCGATCTCGAGCACTGGCGCTGGATGTGGGAGACCAACGTGCTGGGCACCCTGCAGGTGACGCGCGCGCTGATGCCGAAACTCGTGGCGTCCGGCGATGGCCTGGTGGTCACGGTGACCTCGATCGCGGCGTTCGAAATCTATGACGGCGGCGCCGGATACACCTCGGCCAAGCACGCCCAGAGCGCACTGCATCGCACCTTGCGCGGCGAACTGCTGGGAAAGCCGGTGCGGCTCACCGAAATCGCTCCCGGCATGGTGGACACCGAGTTCTCCCTGGTGCGCTTCGACGGTGACCGTGACCGCGCCGACGCTGTCTATTCCGGCCTGACTCCGCTGACCGCAGCCGACATCGCCGAGGTGATCGGGTTCGTGGCCTCGCGGCCGCCGCACGTCGACCTCGACCAGATCGTCATCCGCCCCCGCGACCAGGCATCGGCGACCCGGGCCCACCGGGAGGGTTGACGCGTCAGCCGCCGGGCCCAGTACTGGACGTCGTCGTCGGCGTACTGGTGGTAGTCGTAGGCGTGCCCGACAACGTCGGCGCGTCCGTCGGGGTGGCCGGCGCGACGCTGGGCAGCGAGGTTCGCGCCTGTTCGGAACTCGACAACGCCGACATCGAGGCCCAGGTGTCCCAGTCCACCGCCCAGTCCCAGATATCGCCGTCGGCGTAGGACAGCTCGATCGAACTGCCGGTCACCTCGACCGGGTCGCCGTAGATCGCGCTGTGGAAGTACTGCTCGGCGTCCTCGGTCGATAAGTTGATGCAGCCGTTGGTGACGTTGGTGTTGCCCTGCGCGCCCGCGCTGGCGGGGTTGGCGTGGATGAACTCCCCGTTGTTGGAGATCCGGACCGCCCAGCGCTCATGGATGTTGCTGTAGCCGGCGGCCGGGTTGGACATGTAGAAGTCCGCGTATTTCTCGCTGACCACGTGGATGCCGTTGCGGGTGATGTTGCGGGCTTTGTCGGCCTGGCCGTAGCTGCAGGGGAAGTCCATGATCACGCCCTCGTCGCGGACCACCTGAATGCGGTGCGACGAGACTTCGGCGCGCACCACCTGGCGTCGGCCGATCGCGAAGTCCAGGGACATGTCCTGGGCCCCGTAGGCGCCGTCGCCGAACGCCAGTCCGTACAGCTTGGCGTTGACGCTGACCTTGGTTCCGGCCGGGAAGTATTCCCGGCTGCGCCAGTGCACCCGGGCTCCCTGCACCTCGTCGGGCAGCCAGGCCCAGCTGCCTTCCACCGGTGGCTCGGTGACGACGGTCAGGGCCCGCTCGACGGCCGCCTTGTCGGCGATCGGTCCGTCGAACTGCAGGATCACCGGCGCGGCGACCCCCACCGTCTGTCCATCGGCCAGCTGAAAGCCCCCGTCGATGACGGTGCTGGGCGCGACCGTGGTGATGCTGCCGCTGACCGGCACCGCGTTGCCGTCGTGGCCCACCACCGACCCGCTCCAGGTGTAGACGGAGTCGTAGCCCAGTGGTTCGGTGACGGTGTAACGGGTGCGCTCCCGATTGAAGGTTCCGGTGAGCACCTTCCCGGCGGGGCTGGTCAGCGCCACCCGCTGGAACCAGCCGTCACGGACCGTGACGCCGACGGCGGCCGTGGGCAGCACGTCGGCCACCGCTCCGTGTTCCAGCTGTCTCTTATACACAT
>NZ_JRMM01000213.1:0-4332 GCF_000972905.1 Mycobacterium sp. UM_Kg27 | reverse complement strand
GGCGCTGACCATCGCCGGCAAGGCCGAGCGTGACGAGCGCACCGAGGAGATCAAGGCCGAGGTGCTCGAGCGTCTCGCTGGGACCTACGAGGGGCGCGAGAAGGAGATCAGCGCGGCTTACCGGAGTCTGACCAAGAAGCTGGTGCGTCAGCGCATCCTGACCGACCACTTCCGTATCGACGGCCGTGGCATCACCGACATCCGGGCTCTGAGCGCCGAGGTCGCCGTGGTGCCCCGGGCGCACGGCAGCGCCCTGTTCGAGCGTGGCGAGACCCAGATCATGGGCGTGACCACGCTGGACATGATGAAGATGGCGCAGCAGATCGACTCGCTGGGGCCGGAGAAGTCCAAGCGCTACATGCACCACTACAACTTCCCGCCGTACTCGACCGGTGAGACCGGCCGGGTCGGTTCGCCCAAGCGTCGCGAAATCGGCCACGGCGCTCTGGCCGAGCGGGCCCTGGTTCCGGTGCTGCCCAGCGTCGAGGAGTTCCCCTACGCCATCCGGCAGGTCTCGGAGGCGCTGAGCTCCAACGGCTCCACCTCGATGGGTTCGGTCTGCGCGTCCACGCTGGCGTTGCTCAACGCCGGTGTGCCGCTGAAGGCTCCGGTCGCCGGTATCGCGATGGGCCTGGTCTCCGATGACGTCGAGGTCGACGGTAAGACCGAGCGCCGCTTCGTCGCGCTCACCGACATCCTGGGTGCCGAGGACGCGTTCGGCGACATGGACTTCAAGGTCGCCGGCACCAAGGACTTCGTCACCGCACTGCAGCTCGACACCAAACTCGACGGCATTCCTTCAGCGGTCCTGGCAGGTGCTCTCGCTCAGGCCAAGGACGCGCGTATGACCATCCTCGAGGTGATGGCCGAGGCCATCGACGCCCCCGACGAGATGAGCCCGTACGCGCCTCGCGTCACCACCATCAAGGTTCCGGTGGACAAGATCGGCGAGGTGATCGGGCCCAAGGGCAAGATGATCAACTCGATCACCGAGGAGACCGGCGCCCAGATCTCGATCGAGGACGACGGCACCGTGTTCGTCGGCGCCACCGACGGCCCGTCGGCGCAGGCCGCCATCGACAAGATCAACGCGATCGCCAACCCGCAGCTGCCCAAGATCGGCGAGCGGTTCCTGGGCACCGTGGTCAAGACCACCGACTTCGGCGCTTTCGTGTCGCTGCTGCCGGGCCGCGACGGGCTGGTGCACATCTCCAAGCTCGGCAAGGGCAAGCGGGTGGCCAAGGTCGAGGACGTGGTGAAGGTCGGCGACAAGCTGCGCGTGGAGATCGCCGACATCGACAACCGCGGCAAGATCTCGCTGGTTCCTGTGGACGAGTCGACCCCGGAGGCGGGGCCCGCTGAGTCTGCCGATGCCGCGACTGCCGAAAGCTGACACTGGGGCGCCGCCGCGCGCCGCACTGCGACGCACCACCCTGCCGGGCGGGCTGCGGGTAGTCACTGAATACCTGCCCGCGGTTCGTTCGGCGTCGGTGGGCGTGTGGGTTGGCGTCGGATCGCGCGACGAGGGCGCCACGGTGGCGGGGGCGGCGCACTTCCTGGAGCACCTGCTGTTCAAGGCGACTCCGACCCGAACGGCGGCCGGCATAGCCCAGGCGATGGACGCGGTCGGTGGCGAGCTCAATGCCTTCACCGGAAAAGAGCACACCTGCTACTACGCCCACGTGCTCGACACCGATCTGGAACTGGCCGTCGCACTCGTGAGCGACGTGGTGCTCAACGGGTCCTGCGCGGCTGCCGACGTCGACCTCGAACGCGACGTGGTTCTTGAGGAACTCGCGATGCGCGATGACGATCCCGAGGACGCGCTGGGCGATGTGTTCTTGACGACGCTGTTCGGCGATCATCCGATCGGCCGGCCGGTGATAGGCAATGTCGAGTCGGTGTCGTCGATGACGCGCGCACAGTTGCGGTCATTCCACCAGCGCCGCTACACACCGGAGCGCATGGTGGTCGCGGTTGCCGGCAACATCGACCATGACACGGTGGTTGCGCTGGTCCGAGAACACTTCGGGCATCGCCTGATTCGAGGTGAGAAGCCTGCCGAGCCGCGACGGGGCAGTGCCCGGGTGCCGGGCAGGCCCGGGCTGACCGTGGTCAACCGTGATGCCGATCAGACGCACATGTCTCTGGGGGTGCGTGCACCCGGACGCTATTGGCAACACCGTCAGGCGCTGGCCGTGCTCAACACTGCTCTGGGTGGCGGTCTGAGTTCGCGGCTGTTCCAACAGGTTCGGGAAACCCGCGGTCTGGCCTACTCGATCTACTCGTCGGTTGACACCTTCGCGGACGCCGGCGCGCTGTCGGTTTACACGGCATGTCAGCCGGACCGATTCGCCGAGGTGGCGGCCGTGACCGCCGAGGTGCTCGAATCGGTGGCTCGTGATGGAATCACCGCCGACGAGTGTCGGATCGCCAAGGGGTCGTTGCGCGGGGGATTGGTACTGGGCCTGGAGGATTCCGGTTCGCGGATGAACCGGCTGGGCCGTACCGAGTTGAACTACGGCCGCCACCGGCCCATCGCCCGCACCCTGCGGGAACTGTCGGCGGTGACCGTCGACGAGGTCAACGCCGTAGCCCGTCAGCTGCTGCGTAAGCCCTATGGCGTCGCCGTGCTTGGCCCGTATCGTTCGAAAGGGGCGCTGCCAACCCGTCTGCGGGCGCTTGCCGGTTGATGGCAGGCTAGGGGAATGGCGTTCAGCTTCTCCGAACTCAAGGTCCCATTGATCGGCGCCCCGATGGCCGGCGGTCCCAGCACACCGGCGCTTGCGGCCGCGGTGACCGAGGCGGGTGGGCTGGGGTTCGTCGCAGGGGGCTATCGCACCGCCCAACAGCTGGCCGATGAGATCACCTCCGCGCGCGCGGCCACCAGTGGTCCCATCGGTGTCAATCTGTTTGTGCCCCAACCGAGCGGCGCGGACGTGGTGTTGCTCGACGAATACGCCGATCTCCTGGATCCGCTGGCCGAGCATTACGGGGTAGAGCTGGGCCAGCCGCGCTTCGGCGACGACGACTGTTGGCCGGAGAAGCTCGAGGTGATCGCCGACCTGCGGCCCACGGTGGTGTCGTTCACCTTCGGGACCCCGTCCCCCGACGAGATCGACATGCTGCGGGCGTTGCGCATCCTGACGGTGGTCACGGTGACGTCGGCCTACGAGGCCGGCGTCGCCCTGGGACACGGCGCCGAGGTGCTGGCGGTGCAGGGCCCCAAGGCGGGCGGACATCGGGGCACCTTCGCGCCCGACGTGTACCCGGGCACCGACTCGCTGGAACATCTGCTGGCGGAGATCGCCCACGCCCACGGCCATGTCCCGTTGGTGGCGGCGGGCGGTCTCGGCACCGCGGCCGACGTGGCCGGGGTGCTGGGTGGTGGCGCGGTCGCGGCCCAGGTCGGTACCGCACTGCTGCTGGCGCACGAAGCCGGCACCAATCCGACGCACCGTGCGGCACTGACCAACCCGGAATTCGCCAACACCACGGTGACATGTGCGTTCTCCGGCCGCTACGCACGCGGCTTGGAGAACGACTTCACCCGCGCCTTCGAGGATGTGGCCCCGGTGGGATACCCCGAGATCAACCACATGACGACCCCGATCCGGGCGGCGGCGGTGGCCCTGGACGATCCGCATGGGACAAGCCTGTGGGCCGGGACCGCCTACCGGACCGCCCGGTCGGCGGCGGCCGCCGAAATCATTGCTGCCCTGACGCCCTGAAACGGCGGTAGGGCGTCGTTATGATCGCCGCATGCATGACACGTCCCGACCTTCAGCAACTGGCACCGTGCGCATTGACGCCGCCCCTGAAACGGTTTATGCGCTGATCACCGACCTGTCCGCCCTGGCGGACTGCGCCGAGGAGACCGTCGCCATGCATTGGCGCAAAGGCGATTCGGCGCGTCCGGGCGCGAAGTTCAGCGGCGCCAACCGTAACGGCTCGCACAGCTGGAACACCACCTGCACCGTCACCGACGCCGACCCCGCCCGGCTGTTCGCCTTCGACGTGCGCTCGGCGATGGTCCCGGTGGCCCACTGGGCGTACGAGATCACCCCGGCGGACGGCGGCTGCCAGGTCACCGAGAGCACCTGGGACCACCGCCCCCGCTGGATACTCGGGATCAGCCGACTGATCAGCGGCGTCGCCGATCGCAATGCTGCTAACGCCGATCACATCCGGCTCACCCTGGACCGGCTCAAGCACAGGGCGGAGCAGGGCGCCGGCAATCACCCCGGTCAGCAGTCGTAGTAGAGGGCGAACTCGTAGGGGTGTGGTCGCAGGTTGACGGGGGTGATCTCGTTCTCCCGCTTGTAGTTGATC
>NZ_JRMM01000212.1:0-4558 GCF_000972905.1 Mycobacterium sp. UM_Kg27 | reverse complement strand
GATGTGTATAAGAGACAGTTGCCGCCCTGGCCACCTTTACCGCCCTGGCCGCCCTGGCCCCCCAGGCCACCGGCACCTGGGGCACCGTCGGCTCCGGGCGCACCGTCAGCTCCGTTGGCACCGTCAGCACCGTCAGCACCATCGGCACCGGGGCCGTTCGCCGGCAACGGCGCCGTAATCCCGGAGACCGGAGCGGGTTCGGCGGCCCGCGCACAGGAAGTCACCGCCGGGATCATTCCCACGACGAGTAGCGCTCCGGCCGCCGCACCGATACCGGCTCCGTAGCCCGGTGTCGTCCTGTGCGCCCAGCGCCCCCACCCGGTGTCGTGAAACATTCGGCCTGCCTTCCTGATTGAACCTAGGGATCGTGAAGTCGCATCAGCCTACCGCCGACGCCCGCATAGTCCACCGAAACGGACGCAATCCCCAGGTAGGTGCCGGTCGATCAGCCTTCGCTGCCGGTGGCCCGGGGTTGAACCCGCTCCACCAGCGGCAGGGTCCGAAGCCGTCGCTCCAGGTGCCACTGCAGATGGGCGGCCACCAATCCGCTGGCATGGCTGCGATGCGACGCCGTGGAAAGCTCCGCGACCTCCCAGTCGCCGTCATGCAATGCCGCCATCAGATCCAGCACACCCATCGGCGGGGTGGTCGACCCAGCCGGACGGCAATGCCCGCAGACGCTGCCGCCGGCCGCGACATGAAATGCCCGATGCGGACCGGGGGTGGCGCAACGGGCGCACTCGGTCAGTGCCGGCGCCCACCCGGCCACCGACATGGCACGCAACAGATAGGCGTCCAGCACCAGCTCGCGAGGGCGCCGACCGTCGGCCACCGCGCGCAGCGCCCCAACGGTGAGCCGGTGCAACGCCGTCGCCGGGGCTCGCTCGGCACCGGCCAGACGTTCCGCGGTCTCCAAAATCACGCAGGCGCAGGTGTAGCGGCCGTAGTCGCTGACGATGTCGGAGGCGAAGGCATCCACCGACACCACCTGGGTGACGATGTCGAGATTGCGGCCGGGGTGCAGCTGAACGTCGATGTGGGCGAACGGCTCCAGCCTGGCACCGAACTTGCTGCGGGTACGACGCACCCCCTTGGCCACCGCGCGGACCAGCCCGTGGTCGCGGGTGAGCAAAGTGACGATCCGGTCGGCTTCGCCGAGCTTGTGCTGGCGCAGCACCACCGCCCGGTCCCGGTACAGCCGCATCGGACCAGTTTCGCATCGCGAGGGGGTGTTTCGACGACACCCACCCGTACGGCACGCCGATACTCTCATCACCGATGACCCACCCGCCCGCGGCGTCCGGCACCCGCTTCCCCACCCTCACCGAGCAGCTCTACCAGCTGGCCAGCGGCGAGGCGACCTCCGTCGACCTGGTGCGTCGCGCGCTACACGCCATCGACGCCAGCCAGTCCACCCTGAACGCCTTCCGGGTGGTGTTCACCGAGTCTGCGCTGGTCAGCGCCGCGGAAGCCGACCGGCGTCGGGCCGCCGGGCACCGCGCCCCGCTGCTGGGCATCCCGATCGCGGTCAAAGACGACACCGACATCGCGGGGGTCGCCACCTCGTTCGGCGCCTCCGGCTATGTCGAGCCCGCCGGCCACGACGCCGAGGTGGTGCGCCGGCTGCGGGCCGCCGGCGCGGTGATCGTCGGCAAGACCAACACCTGCGAACTGGGACAGTGGCCGTTCACCAGTGGCCCCGGGTTCGGCCACACCCGCAATCCCTGGTCCCGTCGGCACACTCCCGGCGGGTCGTCCGGAGGCAGCGCCGCGGCGGTGGCCGCGGGTCTGGTCGCCGCGGCCATCGGATCCGATGGAGCCGGCAGCGTGCGTATCCCCGCCGCATGGACGCACCTGGTCGGCATCAAGCCCCAGCGTGGCCGCATCTCCACCTGGCCGCTGCCGGAGGCGTTCAACGGACTCACCGTCAACGGAGTACTGGCCCGCACCGTCGAGGACGCCGCGCTGGTGCTGGACGCGGTCTCCGGCAACGCCGACGGGGACCTGCACAAACCGCCGCCGATGAAGGTCTCCGACTATGTGCGGACCGCACCGGGTCAACTGCGTATCGCGCTGTCGACTCAGTTCCCCTACACCGGGTTCCCGGCTCGCCTGGATCCGGAGATCCGGGCCGCGCTGGAACGCACCGCCGAGCAGCTGCGGCTGCTCGGGCACGTCGTCCTCCCGGGCAACCCCGATTACGGGCTGCGGCTGTCGTGGAATTTCCTGTCCCGGTCCACCGCCGGGGTGTGGGCCGCCGCCAACAGGCTCGGCGGCGGTGTCAACCTGGACCAGCGGACCTTGGCCAACATGCGCACCGGCCGGCTGCTGTCGCAGGCCGTGTTGCGCAAGGCCCGCGCCCACGAGGCGCAGGATCAGCGTCGGGTGGGCTCGATCTTCCGGATCGTCGACGTGGTCCTGGCGCCCACCACTGCCCAGCCGCCACCACTGGTGAACACATTCGACGACCTGGGCAGCTGGGAGACCGACCGCACCATGATCGCGGCCTGCCCCGTCACCTGGCCGTGGAACCTGCTGGGGTGGCCGTCGATCAGCGTGCCTGCCGGGTTCACCTCCGAGGGCTTGCCGATAGGAGTGCAGTTGATGGGGCCGGCCAACAGCGATGGCCTGTTGGTCTCGCTGGCCGCTGAGCTGGAGGGCATCAACGGCTGGGCTGCCCGGCAACCCACACCGTGGTGGCGCACCGAGCCCGGCCACGGCTCGTAAGCACCCCAGATCGCCGCTAGCTGCGACTTCAGCGAGTTGCGCGGTGGTCGGCTAAGCTTGGCCAGTCTTGACTAGGTCTTCAGTTCCCGTAAAAGTGCATTGGTGAAAGGCGTCCGCAAAATGGCCTCTCTGTCGTTGACCAGGTTCGCAGTCGCAGCGGGCAGTCTGGCTCTGTCGCTCTCAGCCGGAGCCGGGTTCGCAGCTGCGAGCCCCGACCTCGGCCCGATCATCAACACCACCTGCAACTACTCGCAGGTTCATCAGGCGCTGGTCGCAGAGAACCCCTCCGCAGCCGCCGAGTTCGACGCCAACCCGAACGCGCAGGGCATGCTGCAGATGTTCCTGAACGCTCCGCCGGCCAAGCGCCAGCAACTGGCCACCATGGTCCAGGGCATGCCGGAGGCTCAGCAGTACGTCGGCACCATCACTTCGGTCGCCAACTCCTGCAACAACTACTGAGCGGGACCCCCGCGGTGGACCCGCGCGGAAAGGTCCTGATCACCGCCGCGGAGCTCAGCGAGCTCCTGCGGACCGGTGATCCGGTAACCATTCTCGACGTCCGCTGGAGCCTGGAGGCACCGGACGGGCGTCAGGCGTATCTTCACGGCCACCTGCCGGGTGCGGTGTATGTCTCGCTCGAAGACGAGTTGTCCGACCACACCGTGCCCGGTCGGGGCCGTCACCCCCTGCCGACCGGCCGCAATCTGGAAGCCGCCGCCCGGCGATGGGGCGTGCGGCGTGATCGGCCGGTAGTGGTCTACGACGACTGGAATCGGGCCGCTTCCGCGCGGTTGTGGTGGCTGCTGACCACCTCCGGAGTGGCGAACGTTCGTGTTCTCGACGGTGGCCTACCGGCGTGGACTCGGGCCGGCGGCGAGTTGCAGACCGGAGAGGTCTCCCCCGAACCGGGCAACGTCACCCTGCTGCCCGAGGATCTCTATGAAGGCCTGCGGCCCACGCTGACTGCCGACGAGGCCGGCGAGGGCGCCCGCACCGGCGCGGTGGCATTGCTCGACGCCCGCGCCCCCGAACGGTTCCGCGCCGAGGTGGAGCCGATCGATGCGGCCGCCGGTCACATCCCGGGAGCCAAGAACCTGCCGTTCACCGCCCTGTTGGACGGCGACGGAACCTTCCTGCCCGACGACGCGATCGCCCGGTTGCTGGCCGACCGGGGTGTCGGCTCCGACGACGCGGTGGGCGCCTACTGCGGTTCTGGGATCAGTGCCACCGTGATCGTCGCGGCACTGGCCGCCGGCGGCCGCTCTGCGGCCATGTTCCCGGGATCATGGTCGCAGTGGAGTGCGGAACCCTCCCGGCCGGTGGCACGCGGCGAGGACTGACGGCCGTACCAGCCGAGATGGCCGGGTCAGCCGAGGTGGAAGTCCGCCGGATCGGGGCTGCCCAGCATGGTCTTCATCCTCGCGCGGTCGAACGGCCACAGATCCACCGCGCCGCCCTCGGTGAGGTACCAGGAGTTACAGCCGGTGTTCCACACCGTCGGGCCCATCGCGATCGCGACGTCGTCGTTGAACCGCGTCGTGGCCTGATCGGTGACCTCCACGGTGGACAGCTCGCCGGCCCGGAACCTCGCCAGCCACTGCGCGATGTAACGCGCGGTCAGCTCCGAGGTGTACTGCAGGGAGATCGACCCGGTGGGCGAATTGGGGCCCAACACCGTGAACAGGTTCGGGAAACCGGGAATCGCGGTCATCTGGTAGGCGCGCGGACCCTTCGCCCAGGCGTCGTCGATGCTGACCCCGTCCCGCCCGTGCAACCGCATGGGGCGCATGTAGTTGTGGGCATGGAAGCCGGCTGTCTCTTATACACATCT
>NZ_JRMM01000211.1:0-4594 GCF_000972905.1 Mycobacterium sp. UM_Kg27 | reverse complement strand
AGATGTGTATAAGAGACAGCCACGAACTTCTTCGGGCAGAACTCCCCGGCGATCGCCGAAGCCGAGCGTCAATACGCCGAGATGTGGGCGCAGGACGCGGCCGCGATGTACCGCTACGCCGGCTCTTCGGCGGCCGCCGCGAATCTGGCCGCGTTCAACCAGCCGCCGCAGACCACCAACAGCGCCGGGGTGGCCGCACAGTCCACCGCGGTCACCCAGGCGGCTTCGGATGCTGCGGCCGCCGGCCCGACGGATTTCATGAGTTGGCTGACTTCGCTCATCGGGCAGGTATCGCCGTTCACCGGGTTGGCCACCCAGGGCATGAGCGCGACGATGACCAGCTGGTCGGGAACGGCGAACATGCTCAGCAACGTCAACAACGGGATCGGTCTGGCGGCGTTTCAGGCGGAGAACCCCGGCGGCCTCGACGAAATCCTGCACCCACCCAAGATCGGCCCGGCCGGTTTGGGGCTGGGCGGCCTGGGGCTGGGCAAAACCGGACTCGGCAGTGCCGGGTTGGGTGCCGGACTGGGCGGTGTCGGGTCGTCGGCAAGCGCCGGTACCGCGCTCAAGATCGGGGCGTTGTCGGTGCCGCACGGCTGGGCGATGCCGGTCACGCTGACTTCGGCGGGAGCACCGCTACCGGCCCCCGCCGTGTCGCCGGCGCCGGCCTTTGCCACCGGGGTGCCAGGTGGGGCGTTCGGTGAGACCATGCTCGGCACCTTGGCCGGTCGCGGTCTGGGTGCGGCGACGTCGCGCGCGGCCGCTGCGCGCCGGACCGTGGTGCCGCGTCCGCCGGCTGCTGGCTAGTGGCCGCCATGGACTTCGGGCTGCTTCCCCCGGAGATCAATTCCGGCCGGATGTATAGCGGCCCCGGCGCGGGACCGATGCTCGCCGCGGCGGCGGCCTGGGACGCTGTGGCCGCCGAATTGGAGACCGCCGCGGGCGGCTACTCCGGAGCGATTTCGGCTCTGCTCGGCCAGGCATGGGCCGGTCCGGCGTCGGTCGCGATGGCCGGCGCTGCAGCGCCCTATGTGGCGTGGCTGCAGGCCGGCGCCGCCAATGCCGAACAGACCGCGAGCCAGGCCAAGGCCGTCGTCGCCGCGTACGAGGCCGCGTTCACCGCGACGGTTCCGCCGCCGGTGATAGCCGCCAACCGGGCGCTGCTGGCCGCCCTGGTCGCCACCAATTTCTTCGGTCAGAACAGCGCGGCCATCGCCGCCACCGAGGCTGCGTATGCCGAGATGTGGGCCCAAGACGCCGTCGCGATGTACGGCTACGCGGCGGCGGCGATGCCGGCCAGCGCATTGCCGGCGCTCGACCACGCCCCGCAGACCACCAACCCGGCCGGACCCGGTGCGCAGTCGGCCGCGGTCGGCAAGACGGTCGCCGACGGTCACGCCGCGGCCCCGCTCAACGGTGCCCTGCAGACGGCCCTGCAGCAGGTGCTGCATCCGGCGGCCACCGCCACCGACCCGCCCTCCTGGTGGCAGACCCTGGTCGCCGATCTGGGCCAAGTGTCGCCGTTCACTAGCGTCGCCTCCAGTGGGCTCAGTTTCGACTCCAGCCTGTACACCGTGGTGAGCAACGGCGCCGGCTGGGGGCGTCTGGTGTATGTCCGCGGCGGTGCCGAGGGTGCGTTGACCTTCGAGGGGATCGGACCGCGCGGGGTGCTGTCGGCATCCACCACGCCGGCGATGGGTCCCGGTGTCGGCAGGGCGCTCCCGGTCGGCGGGCTGTCGGTGCCGCCGAGTTGGGCGTCTGCTGCCCCGGAGATGAAGCCGGTGGCCTTCACGCTGGCTGCCGCCGAAACCCCGTTGCCGGTCGCCGGCGGGCTGCCGCCGGGAATGGCATGTCAGGAGGCGATGATGGGAACGACGGCGGGCCAAGGCGCAACGCCCGACTCCAACGCTCGCCGCAATCCGAAGACCAACGGCAAAAACGACGATCAGGACGGTAAGCCGATCACGACGCTGACCAATGGCAGTGGCTGGCTGGCGTCGTCGTGGGCGTATCACACCCGGCAGCGTGAGGGTCAGCCGCTTCCGGCCCACTGGCGGACGGGCTAACGCTCGATCGGCTGACCTCGATCACGTTGCAGGTAGTGGGCGACCATGTCGAGCAACACCCGCCGCTCGGTGTGCCAGTCGACGGGACCGCCTATCAGCATCTGCGCCAATATGATTCCCCGCAGCGCTGCCCAGATCACCTCGGCCACACCGGAATCCGCGGGGTCGTCGGAGACCAGCCGGCCTAGCCTGTTGATCGCGGTGTTCATCTGGATCAAGTGCTCGTGGGACTGCTCACCTAAGCTGCCGCGGGTGGCCCGCAGGATCTCGAACGCGGCCAGCGAGGTCGGGCTGGCGTAGCAGCGCCACGCGGTGTCGACAACGGCTTCGATGCGCTGCCGCAGTCCCAGCTCGCTGACGTCGACGGCGGACAGGCTCGTCAGCAATTCGGCCACCCCGTCGTCGACCACGGCCATCAACAGGCCGTTGCGGTCCCCGAAGTGGTACTGGATGACACCCCAGGTCACGCCGGCCCGCTCGGCGACATGTTTGGCGGTCGCTGCGCCGAAACCCTCTTCGCTGATGCAGCGCACCGTCTCGTCGATGATCCGGGCACGGGTGTCGTCGCCGCGCTTGCGGGGCGAGCTGGTCCGCCGGGTCGGCCCAGCGGGCCCCGAAACCCGGGCGGAACCAGCAGGAATAGACATTGTTGACTTTATAACATAGATCCAACTATTTTTTAGCGCGTGACCGAATCCAGGTATGCGTCGCTGTCCCGCGACGAGTTGGCTGTGCTCGTGCCCGAACTGCTGCTGATCGGGCACATGATCGACCGGTCCGGAATGGCCTGGTGCATCTCGGAGTTCGGCCGCGAGGAAATGGTGCAGATCGCCATCGAGGAATGGGCGGGCGCCAGCCCCATCTACACCCAGCGCATGCAGCGCGCGTTGGGCTACACCGGCAACGACGTTTTCACCATCTTCAAAGGCCTGCAGTTCGACATCGGTTCCCCGCCGCAGTTCATGGACTTTCGTTTCACCGTCCACGACCGCTGGAACGGCGAGTTCGAGTTGGCCAGCTGCGGTGCGCTGCTCGACGTGGAGCCGATGGGCGACGACTACGTCTTCGGCATGTGCCACACCATCGAGGACCCGACCTTCGACGCCACCGCGGTGGCCACCAATGTCCACGCCCAGTGCCGTCCCGTACACCGGCCACCTCGCACGCCATCGGACCGGCAACCGCACTGTCACTGGACCGTCATCATCGACGAGTCTTACCCGCCGGCCCAGCCGATTCCCGCGCTGGCGGTGATCAGTGAAAGCCGGGCCGCCACTTGGCAACTCGACGACATCGATGCCACCGACGAAGGCCTAGCGGACTACTCCGGACCGCTGCTGACCGACGTCGACTTCAGCGCGTTCTCCCATTCGGCGCTGGTCCGCATCGCCGACGAGGTGTGCTTGCAGATGCACCTGCTCTACCTGTCCTTCGCGCTCGCGGTCCGCGCCCGGGCCAACTCCGACGAGCTGGCCGCATCGGTGGGGCGGCGCCAACTCACCGGCCTGGCGGGGCTGGGCGCCCAGCGGATCAAGAACGCGCTGAAACTGCCCGCAGACATCGACGGCGCGCTGCGCACCTTTGAACTGCACCCACTGCTCAACCCGACCGGCTACGTGCGCGCCGACTTCGGCGAGAACACCATCGCGGTGCACCCCTCGCCCGCCCACGACGACCATGCCTGGATCACGCTGTGCTCGCCGCAGAACGTCAATCCGCTGCAGGCCATCGCGACCGCCGTGAACCCGCGTCTGCGGGTCGAGATCGAGGGGGCAGCAGATCAATGGACGGCTCGACTGACCGAGACCGATGTCGAGGCAAAAGAACTGCCCGAGGTGATGGTGACCAAGGTCAGCAGCGGTGCGGATTTCGTGTTCCGCACCCGCAAATCGTTACCGCTGACCGTGGTGTGAATCCGCTGATAGCCCGCCGACCGCCGGTGTGTCGGCGATCCTGAACGGTTCGGCCCCGCCTATGGTGAGGCCATTCCAGCCGTTGTCGATCCAAGGTAGTCAGCTATGTATGACCCGCAGGACGACGAGGCCACCAGGGAAGCAGAAGCCGTCGACGCGACCGACATGGCGCCGACCGTGATGTCTGCTCCCGGCTCCGGCGCTGTGGTGGACGCGTTCGCCTGGTCGCAGGAGGACGGCAGCGCTGTTGCCGAACCGGTGCCCTACGTCCCTTATGCCGAAGACCCCTACTACGACCAAGATCCGGGTACCGGACGCCGTCCGACAGTTGCGGTGCCCGCTGCGCCGATCTCAGGCCGTCGAGCGCCTTCACGGCTACCGCGGTTGGTGTTGATGGTGGGCATCGTGGTGGCGCTGATCGCCGTTGCCGGGGCGCTGTACAGCTTGACCCGCGGCCAGGACGACGAGACGCCGGTTGTTCCTGAAACCAGCGCCGTGGTGCCACCGGCCCCGAAGCCCAGCGCGCCGCCGCAGCCCAGCGCTCCCGCACCGCCGCCGGTGGCCACGACGTCAGCGCCGCCGCCCCAGACCACCACCTGTCTCTTATACACA
>NZ_JRMM01000210.1:0-4620 GCF_000972905.1 Mycobacterium sp. UM_Kg27 | reverse complement strand
GTGTATAAGAGACAGCCGTTACCGGCGTCGCCGCCGTTGCCGTTGAGCCCGACCACGCCGTTGTAGACGACTCCCGCGTTGCCACCGTTACCGCCGGCGCCACCGTCACCGCCACTGCCGCCGCGACCACCATCCTGGCCGTCCTGGCCCGGAAGGATCCCGTCCGCGCCGTTGGCACCGGCTCCGCCGTCGCCGCCATCCGCGCCGTTGCCACCGTTGCCGCCATTGCCGGAGTTCCCGGCATCGCGTCCACCGGCGCCACCGTGTCCACCGTTGCCGCCGTAACCGCCGACCTTGCCGTCCACACCGGCGTCGCCGGGGTTGGCGCCGTCGGCACCGGCGGCGCTGTCGCCGCCATGACCGCCGTTACCGCCGTTACCGCCGTCGCCGATCCGGCCTGCGGCGCCACCGTTTCCGGCAGCACCACCGTTCTGACCCTGGCCGTCGGCGAGCACGCCGCCGTTGCCGCCGTTACCACCGTGACCGCCGTTGCCACCACTGATGGCCACCGCACCGTCCGCGCCGGAGGCGGCGCGGGTGCCGTCGCTGTTCAGACCACCGAGGCCCGCGATGCCGACGATGCCACGGTCACCGCCGGCGCCACCGTTCCCGCCGTCGCCGGCGGACAGGCCCGTTCCGTCGTTACCGCCGTTGCCGCCGTTGCCGCCATTGCCGGCATTGCCGGCGTCACCGGCGCTGCCGCCGGCCCCGGCCACACCGGACGCACCAGCCGGGTGGATGCCGAGGAATCCGCCCGCGCCGCCCTTGCCCGCGTTTCCACCGGCGCCTCCGTTGCCGCCGTTGCCACCGTTACCGGCGTCCATGCCGTCTTGTCCGGGCAGGCCGCTGCTGACGCCGGCGCCACCGGCGTTGGTGCCATGCAGGCCGTTCTGACCGTCACCGCCGGCGCCGCCGTCGCCGCCGACACCACCGTTGCCGCCGTTGCCCGCGGCACCGAACAGCAAGCCCGCGCGTCCGCCGGCACCACCGTTGCCGCCGATGCCGCCGAAGCCGCCGTGATCACCGCTCGCGCCGAACGTGGCTCCGTCGGCACCGTCGCCCCCGAAACCTCCGGCGCCACCGGCACCACCGGCCCCGCCGTTGCCGATGAAGATGGCCGCGCCGCCGGTTCCACCGAAACCACCTGCGCCACCGCCGATTCCACCGACACCGCCGGCACCGCCCAGGCCTCCGTTGCCCAGCAGCCAGCCACCGGCACCGCCGTCACCACCGTTACCGGCGTCGCCACCGGCAATACCAGCGAGTCCGGCGCCACCGGCGCCGCCGTTGCCGATCAGTCCGGCCGCTCCGCCGATCCCACCGTCGGCATTGATGGCGTCACCGGCCACCCCGGCGCCGCCGTCGCCGAACAGGAAGCCACCGTCGCCGAGGTTGCCGAAGAGTCCCGAGCTGCCCAGCAGGGAGTCGTTGACACCGTCGAAGCCGTCGATGCCGTTACCGATCAGCACCCGGCCGAACAGGTCGACGAAGGGCTGGTTGACGAGGTTGAGCAGCGGTTCGGCGTAGCCCATCAGGTCTTGGCTGATGGCGTACAGCGGTAGGTAGACGTAGTTCTGGAAGCCCGTGTAGAGCACATGGTCCATCTCCGCCAGCCAGGGGCCCAACGGCTGTGTCGGGTCGAAGGCGAAAATGCTGGAGTCGAACGCGGCACCCGCGTCCAGGCCGTCCAGGACGTCGGCCGACGACCCGGTGAGCCACAGGTCCGAGCCCGCGGACCACGAGTCGAACATCTCCAGGATGGGCTGCGAGAACAGGTCGTCGAAGTCTGCGCTGGCGGACGGAGCGGTTGCGACCGGGCTCACCCCGAAGGCCAGGAATGCGCCGACTGCGCTTCCGGCGCCGGCCACCCGCCCAGCGAAGCCACGGGCACTTTGCCGACGGTCACGACTCTGTTTCATGCCGAATCTCCCAATTTCTGAATTCATTGCCGAATTAATCGCCGGTTCAGCATGAAATCCGCGAACCGTTACGAATCACTCGCGCTGCAAGCTAGCCGAATTTGACGTCGCCGACGAATTGAAAATTAGGTAGTCCCAGAGCCTCGCGCTGCGATAAACCATGATTGACCTGAGAATTAGCCGAAATTGAGAGGTGCGCCATATGGGCGACATCACGATTTACTGACGGCTGTGACTACCGCCACGCATTAGGTAATATTGCTTACGGGTCAGCCCCCATATTGAAATAGCAACGGCCCTGAAAAGGACTAACGGCCCTATCGCACGATCGCAGGCCTCGGCAGGACAACCGTCTGGACCAGTTGCGGATGGGAATCGCCATTCGGCGATAGCCGGGTGACCGGCAGCGGTATAACCACCCCATGGTGCTCAAGGTCAAGGTTCCCCAGGATCTGATCGACGGCGACGTCGAGGTGGGCTACGGCAAGGTCGCCGATGCATTCCGGACCAACTTCGCAGCAGGCCGTGAGGTGGGCGCCGCGGTCGCGGTGTACCGCGACGGCGTCAAGGTCGTTGACCTGTGGGGCGGCTACCGCGACGGGGTTACCCGCCAACCATGGCAGCAGAACACCATGGTCAACGTCTTCTCCACCACCAAGGGCGTGGCGGCCCTGACCGTGGCACTGGCGGTCTCGCGGGGACTCTTCGGCTACGACGACAAGGTGGCAACCCATTGGCCCGAGTTCGCCCAGGCCGGCAAGGGTGACGTCACGATCCGCCAGCTGCTGGGCCATCAGGCCGGACTGAGCTCGCTGAAGCCCGCCCCCACGCTGGCCGACGTCGCCGCCCCGGCACGACTGGCGCCCATGCTGGCCGCCCAGAAACCCCTGTGGGCGCCCGGCACCCGGCACGGCTATCACGCGATCACGTTGGGCTGGTATGAATCTGAGCTGATCCGTCGCACCGACCCGGCGGGTCGCACCCTGGGCCGGTTCTTCGCCGACGAGATCGCCCGGCCGCTCGGGCTGAACCTGCATATCGGCCTGCCGACTTCGGTAACCCGCGATCAAGTGGCGGTGCTGCACCAGTGGAAGCGCGCCGAGTCCCTACTGCACCTCAATGTGATGCCGGCGGCCCTGGTGGCCGCGTCGTTCAATCCGTTCGGGCTGCTGGGACGAGCGAGCTCCATGCCACGCGACGTCAAACCCTGGGACGGCGACTACAACCGCGACGAGGTGCGCGCCGTGGAGATCCCGTCCGCTAACGGGATCGGTTCCGCTTCGGCGATCGCGCGGCTCTACGGCGCAGCGGCCACCGCGGATCCAGCACTACCGCTGAGTCCCGGTGTGCACGACGAACTCACCGCGAAGCCGGCACCACCGGCTCGCGGGGAACGCGACAAAGTGTTGGGCGTCGAGGTGGTGTTCTCGCTGGGCCTGTCCAAGCCGGCGTTTGGTTCCGCCTTTGGGTCGTCGGACAGGGCTTATGGCACACCGGGTTTCGGTGGCTCTTTCGGATTCGCCGATCCCGACACCGGTATCGGCTACTCGTATGTGATGAATCGCCTGGGATTTCACCTCTACAGCGATCCGCGCGAACTCGCGTTGCGCCAGGCATTGTTCCGCGACGTGTTGAGCTGCCGGCTGCAGTCCTAACGACGACGGCGTGCAGACCGAACTACATGTATTGGGGGCAGTAGTGCGCCGTCGAGATCGCGGCGAACTGTCCAGCCGTCTGGATGGTGAAGCCCGGGTTGGTGGCCTGCACCGCGACAACGGTGTCCATCGGGGACAGTCCGGCGTCCATGAGCTGGCACACCGCACGGCCGGCCGACACAGTTGCCTGGTCGCCGGCGCGGTGGCTCAGCCCGGCACCGGAGAGGGTGGCCAGAAACTGCCCATCGACGCCCGACGGCGCGGCGTTGGCGGGGGCGGCCAAGACGACCATCGCGCTCAAGCCTGCCAGCAGCAGTAACCGTTTCATGGCTCTAAGCATGGGCGGCGTCGGTTAAAGACGTGTTTCCGAGCTTTTACTGCGGCGAAGAGAATTGTTGCTTCTGCGTTACGCCTTTCACCAGCGCGACTCCCCCAGCCACAGCACCTGCGCGCCGTTGACCGAGCGTTCGACCTGGTCGACCATCCCGGTCAGCGACCGCACCAGCAGGCTGCCGACCGCATCGGACAGCGCTGCCGCCGGCTGCGACGATTGGCGCGGCCGGACGAACTCCCACAACGACGAGCCGGGATAGGACACGGTGCGGACCTGCGCGTCCGCGTCGAGCCCGGCCAGCACCTTGGCGCGGCGTACCGCCGTGCGCAGCCCGCCCAGTTCGTCGACCAGCCCACGTTCGGCCGCGTCGGCACCGGTCCATACCCGTCCGCGTGCCACCGCGTCCACCGCATCGGTGGACAGGTTGCGCCCTTGCGCCACCCGAGCCACGAAATCGTTGTAGAACAGGTCGGCTTCGGTCTCGACCTGTCCTTGCTGCTCGGCGGTGAACGGGGCGTTAATCGACCAGGCATCGGCGTTGGCGCCGGTACGTACCGTGTCGGTTCCCACTCCAAGGCGGTCTTTGAGCTGACGGGCGACCAGCTTGCCGGTCACCACCCCGATGGATCCGGTGATGGTGCCGGGATTGGCCACGATGGCGTCGGTGCCCGCGGAGATGTAGTACCCGCCGGAGGCCGCGACCGCGCCCATC
>NZ_JRMM01000209.1:0-4652 GCF_000972905.1 Mycobacterium sp. UM_Kg27 | reverse complement strand
GCCCAAGGGGCCGGTGTACATCTCGCACAACCGCTGGGACCCGTTGGCGCCCTACACCGCAGCCCATGACACGGCCCGCGACTGGTGCACGCTGGGTGCCGACGTCGAACTGTGGACCAATGAGCAGCCGCCGCTGTTCAACAAGATGGATATCAATATCCTGCTGCCGCAGTTCGTCGACGGTGAGCGGAGTATGGCCTGGGTCAGCGATCGCTTCAACGGTGTGCCGACCCACTCGAACTGCTCTGCCATCCTGGCGCAGTGACGCTCCTGCGCAGTCGGACCCTGAGGTCCCGGTGGATGCTAGCGCCGTGACCTCAGGGTCCGAATGATCTGTGCCGAGAGTTCCGGGTCGGCCAGCAGTTGGTCGATCAGCGCGGTCATCACTTCCTGCCCGGTGATGCGAGCGCATCCCACCCGGTCGGCGGCGTCGCGCTGCCACAGGTCGAGCCCGCGATGTTGGGCCGGCGACAGATCGACCGTGCGGCGGGTTCGGGTCTGACGCAGTGGGATTGGCTCAGTCGGCTTCATCCCCGTCTCGCGGGTCGGTGCCCAGCCGGTGGCCGGGGCGCCGATACTGCGGTTATTGAGGGAATCGCTGGCAGTGCTCATTGTGTGGACCTTCGGTTGCGGTGGAACCTCACCCTGGTACTCACGCCAGCCTAGACCGTCAACCGTCGTGACAGGCATCGTCGTGGGCTGAAACTGATCGTCTCAAGTCGCGTCGAGCCCACGTGCCTTCCCCGCTTCTCGCCGGTCACGGCGATCACCAGGTAGCGCGGCCAGCAGCGCCAGGGTCCGGTGCTCACGATCCGGGTCGCCGGTGCCGCATGCCCCGGCGCTTGCGTGGAACGGCCACCCGATCGCATGCACGCAGAACCAAGGAATGGGAATTTACCGAGCCATTGTTTATGTAGCATTAAAGAAATGTTAGACAGGGTTGATCTGTCATGATCCCATTAAATACGGAGGTCCGTGAATCAGTGGATCAGTAGATCAGTAGAGGCCATCTCACCTGGGCGAAGGATGCGCCAAGTCGCAATACACTGACGCCAGCAGTGAAATTCCATGAGCCTCAAAAAATTGTTAATCCGACGGTTGTTGAGCGACCCCGCCGGTGCTACTCTCCGAATATCAAGATAATTTCGGGAATCTTGACAAGGGAGGAAATCATGTTGATTTCGCGGAATTCGTGCCGCCGTATGGCCGCCGGAGCGATCAGTGCCGGCACCGTCGCCGGGGCACTGCTGGTCGGCGCCGCTGGACCTGCTCAGGCGGCCCCGGGGGAGGCAGCTGCACAACTGCCCGCCGCGGTCCAGATGGCCGGCCCGCGGGCCGACCTCCCCGCCGCGTTCGGGAACCGTGTCGCGATCGATCGCGCCCCGGCTGACACCGTGTTCGCCGCGACGTGGCATACGGCGCCCGCGCCGCAGACGTGGGCTCGGCATCACCACTGGTGGCGTCACCATCACCACTTCTGGCACCGCTGGTGGTGGTGGTGGTGATCGAGATGTCGGCCAAGCCACGGCTGGACCGTGGTAGAGCTGGCAACGGGCTGGTACTGCTGGCCGCACTCGGCGTGGGGGCAACCCTCGCCGGGTGCGGTTCGAGTGCCGAAGTGGCTCCGGCAGGATCGGCGGCGTCCTCCTCGCCCGTCGCCGAGCAGGCCCAGGCGCCGGTCGCGCAGTCAAGCCCCGCCTACGACATCTCTCGGGTCGGCGCGGTGGCCGACGACTTTCCGCAGGACTTCACCGCGCAGGCGCACCCGGCAAAGACCTTGGAGAAGTCCGATATCGACGGGTCTGCGGTAGCCGCGTTCACCAACGCCGTGGTCGACCCGCCACAGTGCCGGTCGGTGGTCATTCCGCCCTATGTCGACCCGAAGGTCGGCACCGAAGCTGCCGGAGTGATCGGGCAGGGCGATCAGGGCAACATGTATGTCGTCGCGCTGCGATCACCGGAGCCCATCGCCCCGGCACCCGATCCGGCCGGCTGCGACCGGGTCTCGCTGTCCGGTTCGCCGGAGGCCAGCGGATCGGTGGAGCGCGTGGCGGCGCCCGCCATCGCCGGCGTCACCACGACCGGGGTGAAGCTGAGTGTCGCGGACCCGGAGGCCGATCCCGATTATCTGTACACGGCGGCGCTCGACGACCGAACGTCGGTGGTCGTCATGGGCAGCGCGGCTGAGGAGTTGGATCCGCAGCGGCTGATGTCAGACCTGCTGGTGAAGTCTGTCTCAGCGATTCAGGGGCAGCAGCAGCCGTGAGCCGGCCAGGTCGATCGTGTGCTTCGCCGGCCGCTGAGCGGCGCCGCTGATCGCCGGTTCGCCGGTGCCCAAGTTGCGGGCGTATCGAGGGTGGCTGCCGCCGGCGATCAGCAGCCGGATGCGGGATCCGGCCGCGAAGCGGTGCGCGATCTGGTCCAGCTCGATACGGACCATCCCGGCGTCCTGGTTCAGCCGAAGGTAGCCGTCGCTGACGTTGCGCGAGCGTCCGCGGGCATCGACCTCGCTGACCCGGACGAACACGTCGACGTGCGGGTTGTCGCTGCAATGCGCCAGCTCCACCACGGGGCTGCCGAAGACGTCGGCATCCTGGGTCAGGGGCTCCCCGGTGAAGGTCAGCACGTCGGCACGGCGAGCCAGCACGTCGTCGCGCTGATAACCACCGCCGGGGGCGAGCAGCCGCCCACCCACCGTCGGTGTGGGGTCCGCGGGGTCGAAGTGAAAGCTCGCCGAGTCTGCCGCACCGTCGGGCACCGGGGAGTCGGCCAGTCGCCCGCCGGGCTGCAGCCACCAGCTGTGACCGGTGGACTCCGGCGCCCAGTCCGGAAGGTCACGCCAGCCTCCGCCGCCGGTGACGTAGACGCGCACCGGGCTGGTGCGCGGTGCCCGGTCGGCGCCGCCCAGGTGAGTGTCGAGCCAGGCCAGGGATTCCGTAGTGACCGCACGCAGTCCTTTGGTCAGCATCTCGGTGTGGGTCCACGGGCCGACGGTCAGCGCCACCTCGGCTCCGCGGTCGCGCAGGGTCTGATACTGAGTCAGCGTCTGGTCCAGAAACAGGTCTTGCCAGCCGCTGAGCAGCAGTACCGGAACCCGGGTCTGCTCCAGTGCCACCGGGTGACGCAGTGTGTCCCAGAACGGGTCGTCGCGATCAGGGTGCTCGACCCACGACTCGTACCACGGTGAGCCGCCGCCCAGCAGGATCCGGCCGGCCGCGCCCAGCGGCAACCCGGCGGCGGCACGTCGGACCCTGCGCTGTGCGGTCAGCTGCGCCACCCCGGCCCTGATCCGTGGGCGGACCTCCTGGTGGGCCATCATGTGGCTCCAGCCCAGAAAGTCGTTGAGCGCGAATGCCCCCCTGCCCCAGGTCGACTCGTACAGATCGTGCGGTCCGACGGTGATGACCGCCGCGGTCAGCTCGGGCGGCGGGTCGGCCAGCAACGCCCACTGAGTGAAGCCCAGATAGGACAACCCGATGGTGCCGAACGACCCGGTGAACCAGGGTTGGTCGCGCATCCAGGCCACGGTGTCGGCGCCGTCGGCGGCCTCGTTGACCATCGGCTCGAACACACCGGTGGAGCCGAAGGTGCCGCGCACACTCTGCAGAATCACCCGGTAGCCGCGGGCGGCGTACATCCGGGCGAACACCAGCGAGAACGGGAATTTGCGGCCGTAGGGGCAGCGCACCAGCAGGGTGCCGGCCACGGCGCCGGTCGGCTGATAGTGGTCGGCGCGCAGCTGGACGCCGTCGCGCATCGGGATCTGTTCCCGGTGCACGGTGTAACCGGTGGTAGGCGGCGGCAGTCGCCGCAGCGCCCGGTTCACCACGACATCGGCCAGACGCGGCGAGCTGGTGGTGGCCATGCGATCAGTACTTGTAGTGCGGAGCCAGCTGGTGGGCACGCATCAGGTTCTCGGTGGGGCAGTCCATGTCCGGGTTGGAGTACACCGGCGAGTAGTACAGCGACTGCTGGATCACCCCGTAGCTGGTCTTGAACGCCACCATGCAGGAGAACCACCACCGGTTGTTCCACTCGGTGGGCTTCATCACCCAGTACTGCGCCGCCCGGTGGCCGTTGATGTCCATCTCGATCGCATCGGCCGGGATGGACTCGTCGTAGCTGCGCCACACGAACGTCTCGACCGCCATCTGGTAGTTGCCGGCGTCGAATTCACAGCGCACGCCCTCGACCGGCTTGGGCGGCGTGAACGCCAGGCCCAACTGTGCGATGACGTCGTAGGGGATGTCCTCGCAGGCGTCGAACGGGCGCGGGTTGGTGAGGTTGACCGCTTTGCTCGAGGTGGTTGGGGGTGCCAGCGGCATCGCGGTGGACCGCAACTGAACCCCGGACTTGCCGGCGACGTCATTGCTGGGGGGTGTCTGTTGCCAGACCATCACGACGGCCATCACCAGCGCCCCCAAGGCGGTGATAAGACGCAGTTTGGTGAGCATGACACTCCTCGCTTCCGCCCGGTGTTCTGCCGGGAGTGTACAAGTTGTGGCACCGGTCACCGCCCCGAAGGCGAGAACACGTTCTAATTCCGCAGACCTACGGTGCCTGATGGCGACGACCCGCGGCGCCCGACTCCGTCGTGCTTGCGATCGTCGCTGGGCTGAATGGCGACGACCCGCGGCGCCCGACTCCGTCGT
>NZ_JRMM01000208.1:0-4835 GCF_000972905.1 Mycobacterium sp. UM_Kg27 | reverse complement strand
ATGTGTATAAGAGACAGGGCCTCCGCCGCGGCGGTTGCCTGGCGAGCCGTGGCTTCGGCCTGAACGCCGACACCACGCAGCCAGGTCACATACGGCGCAGCAGAGGCCGCCATCGCCACAGCCGACGGGCCGGTCCACCCCCCGGTGACCAGTCCTGAGGTCACTGAGTCGTAGCTGGACGCGGCGGTCTGCAGCTCAGCGGACAGGTTCTCCCAGGCCGTAGCCGCGGTCAGCAACGAACCCGATCCGGGTCCGGAATACATGCGCCCCGAATTGATTTCCGGCGGAAGCACACCGTAGTCCAGGAACATCACACCCCCTCGGCGCGAGCCGTTTTGTGGCCAGCTGATTGTTAGCTTGCTGGGAATGAGCAAACGCCTGATCGGTGAATCGGAGGTTAAGGTTGGGCGTTCAAACGGGAGAACATCTGTGAATTGTGATTTCTCCAGCTACTTTCCAGGCACTTGCCAGGCTGGCGGTATTCATCTGGCGTTCATGTCGTCGCTGCGACGGATTAATCCACGGCGAGAATGCTTTGGCACTGTGAAACACGCCCGATGGATCGTGACCGCGGCGACCGCCGCGGCCCTGACAGGCCTGGCCCCGACGGCCTATGCCGAACCCGATCCCGATGCCACATTCATCAGCACCATCGAACAGGCGGGGATCGAGTACACCAACGCCGCCGACGCGGTCGCCGTCGGCCGGGAAGTCTGCGCCTATCTCGGGACCGGCCATCACGTAGATTCCGCAGCACGCGCCGTGCGGATCTCGAATCGCAGCATGTCGGTGAAGAACGCCGCCCGGTTCGTGACGTTCTCCCAAGTGGCGTTCTGCCCCGACTCGATCACCGATTGACGACAAGGAAGACGATGGCCATTCGCATGCCCCGCACACTCGCCGTAAGCGCATTCGCGGTGGCCGGCCTGCTGGGCCTGGCTGCACCGGCGGTTGCCGACACCGATGACAACGGCTTCCTCGGCGCCCTCGACAAGATGGGCATCTCCTACCCCGATGCCGCCGACGCCGTCGCCGGCGGGCATTCGGTGTGCGAATACCTGGCCGGGGGGCACTCGCCCAATCAGGCGGCCAAGGCCGTGAAGAACGCCAATCCCAGCCTGACCCTGACCCGGGCGTCGCAGTTCGTCAGCATCGCCCGAGCGTCCTACTGCGAAGAGGGCTGACGGACTACTTTGCGATCGCCATGACCGCGCCCGGTCGCAGCCACTGAATGATCTGCACCAGCTTGGCATCGTCGATCGCCACACAGCCCGCGGTCGGGCCGCCGTCGGTGGTGTGAAAGAAGAAGGCGGCGCCGTCCCCGGGGGTACGAGCGGTATTGACCCCCATCACCACAGCGTGCTTGTACTGCGGGATCTCGAGGTTCTCGCTCTCACTGGTGTCGAACGCACATTGCGCCTTCTTGCACACCTGCATGGTGTTGAACGTCGGGCTGTGGTCGTCACCGTCCCACCAGTGATCCGGTCCGACCTGTACATACTGCAGTCCCCCACCGGGGTTCGGCGCGGTGCCGAACGCATACGGCAAGGTGAATACACCCATCGGGGTGGCCGGATAACCGCTCTTCGCCTTGGCTGCCATGCCGGCCGAACCGACATGAGTCGGTATGCCGGCGGCCACCGGCTGCCAGCCCGTCGCGCTGCGCTGGTAGACGTCCATCTTGGCGTCCGAACCGCCCACTCCGACAACCGAAATCACCTGATTGGCATTGCCTACCGAACGGGCAAACCAGGGAATGACGTCGGCTTGGGCTCCCGGGGCCGCGGCCAGCGCCGCAGCAACCGTGCACAGGGCAGCGCTGAACACGCTCACAAGTCGGCGCATTCACTCATCATCTGTGCATGTCAGGACCGGGTCAAACACCGCTCACGGCGTGCCGGGGTTCAGGTGGCCGCTTTCACGACGCGGTGTTCACGACCCCTGCCGGCGCGGCAGGTCTTCGACCGGCGCCTCGGCTTTGAGCAGGCCACGGGACGACAGATAGTCGCGGAAGTACTCACGATGTTCAGCACACGTCAGCCAAACCTTGCGCCGCTCGGGGGTGTGCAGCTTCGGGTTGTTCCACAGCATGCCGTACACCGCGTCGGCGCTGCAGCCCTTGCGGGAGCACACGAGCACATCGACCGGGTCGGCGTTACTGCTGGTCATGATGGCCATCCTGCGGCGCGCCGGCGGATCCGGTCAACCCCGGTCGCCGCCACGGTTGCAGGGCCAGAGCCCACGCCGTCAGATAAGCCCAGCCCAGCGCCCAGCCGGCCAGCACGTCGGAGGGGTGGTGCACGTTGAGCGCTACCCGAGACACACCGACCGCCGCAACCACCAGCACGCCGGCGCTCACGGCCGCCACCCGGGCATTGCGCCGCAGGGTGGGCAGCGCCAACAGCACCAGCGCGCCGACACCGATCATCACTCCCAGCGCGTGCCCGGACGGAAACGAGGTCGAGCTCGCCGAGACCAGAGCCGTCACCGGCCGCGGCCGCCCGACCGAGCCCTTGGCCACTACCGTCAGCAGACCGCTCGCCTCCACCGAAACCAACAGGAACAGCGCGGCGCGCAGCCGGTGACGCAGCACCGCGACCAGGGCCACCACCATGCCCACCGCCCGGAACACCGCCGGTGCGAAAACCGTGGAGATGCCATCCCAGAACCGGACCCAGATCGGGTGTTTGACGGCGACGTCGTAGCTCGCGTCCAAGGCGGCGGTGTCGACCTCGGCCAGCCAGGTCCAGCCCTGCCGATAGCCCACCAACATCAGTACGTAGACCGCCACCGCGGCCGCCATCGAGATCAGTGCCGCGGCACGCGCGGTCGAAGGCGACACCAGTTACTTCCCGCCGCGGGAAGTTTCGCCACCGCGAAGGTCCGGCCAGGGCGGGCGGCGCAGTACCGCCAGAGACGCGATGACCGCGGACAACAACCCGGTGAGCACCCCTACCAGCGCGATCCGATTCGCATCGACCGCGGCCACCCACCTGGCCTGCTCGCCGCGGATCACCATCACCCCGAGGGGGGTCGCACTCACCTTCGACCCGTCCGGGCCCGACGCGGTCACCCGTGCAGCGGTGATCACCGTCGCCCCATCCGCGGTCTGGTGGGGTTCGCCGTAGACAAGGTCTGCGGCGGCACCGGCTGAGAAGTGGTCGAGCAGTTGCGAACGTTTCATGACGAGCGTCCCTTCGTGTGGCTCCTACCATGATCCCGTGGCTGATCCATCGTTCACCGTGCAGGAGCGCCAAGCCGTGTACCGGGTGATCGCCGAGCGGCGCGACATGCGCCGATTCGTGCCCGGCAGCACAGTCGAGCCCGACGTCTTAGCGCGCCTGTTGGCGGCGGCCCACGCCGCACCGAGTGTGGGCCTCATGCAGCCGTGGCGGTTCATCCGAATCACCGACGGCGCCCTCCGGCAGCGGATCCATGCCTTGGTCGACGAGGAGCGTCATCGCACCGCCGAGGCACTGGGCCGCCGCGAGCAGGAGTTCCTGGCGCTGAAAGTGGAAGGTATCCGCGAGTGCGCCGAACTTTGGGTGGTGGCGTTGCGAGACGGCAGGCAGGCACACATCTTCGGTCGCCGTACCTTGCCGCAGATGGATCTGGCTTCGGTGTCGTGCGCCATTCAAAACCTCTGGCTGGCGGCCCGCGCAGAGGGGCTGGGCATGGGCTGGGTGTCGCTGTTCGAACCTGCGCAGCTGGCGCAACTGCTGGGCATGCCCTCGGATGCGGAGCCCGTGGCGATCCTGTGCCTGGGTCCGGTCCCGGAGTTCCCGGACCGGCCGGCGCTGGAGATCGACGAGTGGGCCTACCGCCAGCCCTTGGGCGAGTTTGTTGCCGAAAATAGCTGGGAAACAGCCGCATTACACCCGGATTCCAGCGTCCAATGATTCTCCGGACCGGCGCGGGCGCAGCATCTTGCGATGAGAAGCACCCGGCCCAGGCGGTAGGTGCCTTCCGCCTGGGCCGTCGTGACGACTGGACTACCTAGATGTCCAGACCGAGGAACGCGGCCCCCGGATCCATCAGCGCGGAGGCGTCGAAGCCCTCGAACAGCGCGCTGAGGTCCACGTTCCCCAACGGTGTCACCAAGATGTCGGTAACGGTGCCCTCGGCGCCCTCCAGACCCGGGATTGCGGTGTAGACGTTGACGAAGCCGCCACCGAAGTTGAGCACGTCATACACCGAGCCGATTGGGGCAGATCCCCAGTGCCCACACCGGTGGCGGCGGTGACGCCGTCGACGGTGAACTCGTCTCACGTCGGTGTGTACGGGCGCGTTCATTCTGGCCCGGGCCGGCCTGCTCAGCAGACGTCGCGCGACCACCCATTGGCGCCACACCGCGCGGCTGGCGCGCGCGTTCCCCGACATCGACGTCGAGCCGGACGCGATCTTCGTCCGTGACGGCCACGTCTTCACCTCGGCGGGTGTGTCGTCGGGCATCGACCTGGCACTGGCCCTGGTCGAGCAGGATTACGGCACCGAACTGGCCCGTCAAGTCGCCCGCGCTCTGGTGGTATACCTCAAACGTGCTGGCGGGCAATCACAGTTCTCGGTCCTCGTGGAGAGCGATCCCCCACCGGGGTCGGCGCTACGTGGCGTTCTCGATTCGATCGCGGCTGATCCCAGTGCCGAACACAGCGTGAAAGCCCTTGCCGCACGAGCATCGATGAGCACACGTCAGCTCACCCGACTGTTTCACTCGGAACTGGGATTCACCCCGGCCCGCTACGTCGAAACGATCCGGATCGACATCGCGCGGGCAGCGCTCGACGCGGGTCACAGCGTCACAGACACTGCACGCCTGGCCCTGTCTCTTATACACA
>NZ_JRMM01000207.1:0-4856 GCF_000972905.1 Mycobacterium sp. UM_Kg27 | reverse complement strand
ATAAGAGACAGGCCGGTGGCGCTGGCGGTAACGCGGCCGACGGTGCCAATGGCGCTGACGCTGCTGCGGGTAGCGGCAACAACGGTGGTGACGGTGGCGACGCGAGCGGCACGGCCGGTACCGGTGGTGACGGTGGCGCCGGTGGTGCCGGTGGTGCCGGCGGTACCTCGGCGAAGGGCCTGGCCGGTGTCCACGGTGTCGGTGGTATCGGCGGCGACGGTGGCGCCGGTGGCGCGGCGGGCAACGGTGGTACCGGTGGTGCCGGTGCCGGCGGTGGCCTGGGCGCAGCAGCCGGTAACGGTGGCAATGGCGGTAACTCCACCTCGGTGGCCGGGCAGGGCGGTAACGCCGGTGCCGGTGGCTCCAGCGGTGGCGCAACCTACGCGGCCGACGGTGCCGCGGGTGTGGCGGGTTCGGCCGGCAACGGTGGCGATGGTGGCGCCGGTGGCGACGGCCAGGTCCTCGGCGACGGCACGGTCCAGGTCGGCGGTGCCGGCGGCAACGGCGGCAACGCCGGTGACGTCGGTAACGGTGGTAACGGCGGTAACGGTGGCCAGGGCGCGACGGGCCAGACCGGTTCCACGGACCTCAACGGCAACGGCCTGTCCGGTGGTACCGGCGCTGCCGGTGGCGCGGGTGGCGTCGGTGGCGCCGGTGGTGCGCTCGCGGGCAACGGCGGTAACGGCGGCGCTGGCGGCGTAGGCGGTACCGGTGGTACCGGCGGTAAGGGCTACGACGGCGAGAACGGAATCGACGCGGCTGCGGGCAGCGGCGGCAACGGTACCGACGGTGTCAACGCCGGTAACGGTGGAACCGGTGGCACCGGCGGTGTCGGCGGCCAGGGTGGTGCCGGGGGCACCGCGGCCGCGGGCAACGCGGGCGTCCAGGGTGACGGTGGCGCGGGTGGTCTCGGCGGCGCGGCCGGTGACGCCGGTAACGGTGGTAACGGTGGCGCGGGCGCGGGCGGCGGCAACGGCGCCACGGCCGGCTTCGGCGGTAAGGGCGGCGACGGCGGTAACCGCGGCACCGCTGGTGCCGGCGGCGCCGGTGGTTGGAACGCCGACAACACCTCTCAGGCTGCTACCGGTGCCACCGGGGCGGCCGGTGGTGGCGGCAACGGCGGCGCGGGCGGTAAGGGCGGTGACGGCGAGCTGCTCGGTGGCATCGTCGCGCAGGCCGGTGGCGCCGGTGGTAACGGCGGTGCGGCCGGCAACGACGGCGAAGGTGGTGCGGGCGGCGACGGCGGTGCCGGCGCATCCGGTGCCCACGGCACCACGGTCGTCATCGACGGCACTGCCGGCGGTGACGGAGCCTCTGGCGGTCACGGTGGTACCGGCGGCGCCGGTGGCGCGAACTCCGGCAACGGTGGTGCCGGCGGTGCCGGCGGCCAGGGCGGCACCGGTGGTAACGGTGGCGCGGCCGACGATGGCTACGTGCTCGACGGCGCGGGCGGCAATGGTGGTGCCGCAGGCGCCGGTGGCGCGGGCGGCAATGGTGGCTCCGGTGGCATCTCCCCGACGGCTACCGGCGGTGCCGGTGGCGCGGCAGGCAGCGGTGGCGACGCCGGTATCGCTGCGGTCGGCGGCCAGGGCACTGGCGGCGGCGGCGGCACCAACGCGGGCGCCGGTGGTAACGGTGGTGACGGCGCCAACGGTGGCAAGGCCGGCAATGCCGGAGTCGGTGGCATCGGTGTGGTAGGCGGAAACGCCGGCGCCGTGGGTACCGATGGTGTCAACGCTGACGGCGCCGACGGCGGCCGCGGTGGCGATGGCTACGGCGCGATCACCGGTTTGGACGTAGGCCAGGGCGGTGGCAACGGCGGCCAGGGCGGTAACGCCGCCGCGGTCGGCAACGGCGGCCACGGCGGCACTGGTGGCGCCGGCGCGACCATCGACGGCGTGACCGACCTTCTCACCGGTAACGGCACCGACGGGTTCGTCGGCGGCGCCGGTGGCAACGGCGGCCAGGGCGGCGCCGGTGGTAGCACGTCGGGCAACGGTGGCGATGGTGGCTTCGGCGGTGTCGGCGCCCAGGGTGGCGCCGGTGGCGCGGGTGCGGACGCCACGGTGGCCGACACCGACGGTGGCAACGGTGGCAATGCCGGCGCCGGCGGCGTGGGCGGTAACGGCGGCCAGGGTGGCTCCGCCACCAACGGCATCGGTGGCAACGGCGGCAACGCCGGCATCGGCGGCAACGGCGGCGTCGGCGGCGTCGGCGGCACGGGCCTCGGCGGCGGCGGCGCGGCGAACGCGGGTAACGGCGGTAACGGCGGTAGCGGTGCGCTCGGCGCCGCAGCGGGCCAGATCGGTCTCGGCGGTACCGGCACCACTAACGGCGCGAATGGCTCCGCTCGTCCGGACGGCATCGCCAGCGACGGCGGCATCGGCGGCCAGGGCGGCGCCGGCGTGGGCCTGTCCGGCGGGGTCGGCCAGGGCGGCGGTAACGGTGGCGTTGGTGGTAGCGCGGCCGCGATCGGCAACGGCGGCGCCGGTGGTGCGGGTGGCGTCGGTGCCACCGTCGACGGCATCACCGCTGTTGACGGCCACGGCACCAACGGCTACGTCGGCGGCGTCGGTGGTAACGGCGGTACCGGTGGTCTCGGCGGAACCACCTCCGGCAACGGCGGCGCCGGTGGTGTCGGTGGCGCCGGCGGTAAGGGTGGTGCCGGTGGTGCGGGCGCTGACGCGATCCTCGCCGACACCGCGGGCGGTAACGGCGGTAACGCCGCGGCCGGTGGTGCCGGCGGTGCCGGTGGTACGGGCGGTGAAGCCACCGCAGGTGTCGGTGGTGTCGGTGGTGACGCCGGTGCCGGTGGCGACGGTGGCGCCGGTGGTGTCGGCGGTACCGGCTTGGGCGGCGGCGGCGGAGCCAACGCCGGCGCCGGCGGCAACGGTGGTAACGGTGCCGACGGTGCCGCGGCCGGCACCGCGGGTGTCGGCGGTGTCGGCAGCGACGGTAACGGCGCGTCCGGCAACGGTGCTGCGGCCGGTTTGGGCACCGACGGTGGCGCCGGCGGTAACGGCGGTGTCGGTCTCGGTGTGATCGGCGCCAGCGACATCGGCCAGGGCGGCGGCGCTGGTGGCCAGGGTGGCAACGCGGCGACGGCCGGCAACGGTGGTGCCGGTGGTGCCGGTGGTGCCGGCGCAGAAGGCGCAGCCGGTATCACCGCGATCGACGGCAACGGCACCAACGGCACCCACGGCGGTGTCGGTGGTTCCGGTGGTGTGGGTGGCCAGGGCGGAACTGCCGCCGGCAACGGCGGCGCCGGTGGTGTCGGTGGCGCTGGTGGTGCCGGTGGCAACGCGGGCCACGGCGCCAATGGCACCAGCGGCCCGGTGGTCACCGCGGGTAGCGGAGCGTCCGGCGCCGACGGCACCGACGGTGGTGACGGTGGTGTCGGTGGCAACGGTGGAGCCGGTGGCAACGGTGGCGCCGGGGGTAGCGCGAGCAACGGTGCGGCCGGTACCGAAGGCGCCGGTGGCGTCGGTGGTAACGCCGGTAACGCCGGTAACGCCGGTAACGGTGGCCGCGGTGCGGACGGCGCCGGCGGCGGCAGCGGCTCGGTTGCGGGCTCCGGCGGCAACGGTGGCAACGGTGGTGACCGTGGCTCGGCGGGCACGGCGGGTGTGGGCGGCTGGAACGCCTCCAACACCAGTCAGGCAGCCGGCGGCAGCGCGGGCGCCGCGGCCACGGGCGGCAACGGTGGGGCCGGCGGTAAGGGCGGCACCGGTGTGCTCCTCGGTGACGGCACCGCACAGATCGGTGGCGCCGGTGGCCACGGCGGTGACGCCGGAACCATCGGCAACGGCGGTGCGGGCGGCAACGGTGGTGCCGGCGCATCCGGTGCGGTCGGATCGGTTGCCACGGCCAACGGTGGAACCGGCGGCAACGGTGCGGCCGGTGGTAACGCCGGTAGCGGCGGTAAGGGCGGCTCGATCTCCGGTAACGGCGGTCTGGGCGGCGTCGGTGGCGCCGGCGGCAACGGTGGTGCTGGTGGCGCCGGCATCGAGGGCCTGGCGGGTGCGGATGCCGCCGCGGGCTCGGGTGGCAACGGTGGCGACGGCACCAACGGTGGCAACGGCGGTAACGGTGGTGTCGGTGGAGCCGGCGGTAACGGCGGTGCCGGTGGCACCGCGACCAACGGCACTGCGGGCCTCAACGGCAGCGGCGGCATCGGCGGTAACGGTGGAGCCTCCGGTACCGCAGGCACCGGTGGGCACGGTGGTGCGGGCGCCGGCGGCGGAGCCAACGACATTGCCGGGCACGGCGGTAACGGTGGCGCCGGCGGTGACCGCGGCGTCGGTGGTGCCGCGGGCAAGGGCGGCCTGAACGGTGACGGCGTCACCTACCGTTCGGACGGTGCAATCGGTGCCGACGGCGGCGGCGGCAACGGCGGTAACGGTGGCGCCGGTGGCATCGGCCAGCTGCTCGCCGACGGCGTGACCGGCCAGGCCGGTGGCTACGGCGGTAACGGTGGTGCGGCTGGCACGATCGGCACCGGTGGTGCCGGTGGCGCTGGTGGACACGGTGGCAACGGCGTTGTGGGCTTCACCGGTGGCGACGGCAACGGGACCCTCGGCGGCAACGGTGGCTTCGGTGGTGCCGGTGGTAACGGCGGCACCGGCGGCACCATCTCCGGCGCCGGTGGTGTCGGTGGTGCCGGCGGTACGGGCGGCAGCGGCGGTAACGGCGGCAACGGTGTTGTCGGGGCAGCCGGCGACCTCGGCGGCAACGGTGGCCAGGGCGGTAACGCAGCCGCCGGTGGTGCCGGTGGTATCGGCGGTAACGCGGCCAACGGCGCAGGTGGCGTGGGCGGCGCCGGCGGTAACGCCGGTGCCGCTGTCTCTTATACACAT
>NZ_JRMM01000206.1:0-4935 GCF_000972905.1 Mycobacterium sp. UM_Kg27 | reverse complement strand
GGAGGTACCGGGGTCGGAGCCGCCGGCAACGACGGCACCTCGGCGATGCTGCGCACCACCGAGGGGGCGATCACCTACAACGAGTGGTCCTACGCGGTGGGTCGCGAGCTCAACATGGCCCAGATCATCACGTCGGCGGGTCCGCAACCGGTGAACATCTCCGTCGACTCGGTGGATAAGACCATCGCCGGCGCCAAGTTCAGCGGTGCCGGCAACGACCTGGTGGTGGATACCTCGTCGTTCTACAAGCCGACTGTGGCGGGCGCCTACCCGATCGTGCTAGTGACCTACGAGATCGTCTGCTCCAAATACCCCGACCCCTCGACGGCGCAAGCGGTCAAGGCGTTTATGCAAGCGGCGATCGGCGACGGACAGCAGGATCTGGACCAGTACGGCTATATTCCGCTGCCGCCGGAATTCACGTCGAAATTGAAGACGGCGGTCGACGCTATTTCCTGATCGTCGAGGTCTGCGGCGATCCATTTTGACTGGTAACCTTTGGTTAATCTTCTGTTCACCGCAACAGTTGATCGCGTGATGCCAAACCTGACCGGGTGAATGGAGCGTCGTGAACAATAACGGACCGGCTTCCCAGGTGGGTTCCCAATTCGGTCCTTACCGGTTGCTTCGGCTGCTGGGGCGAGGTGGCATGGGTGAGGTCTATGAGGCCGAGGACACCCGCAAGCACCGATCGGTCGCACTGAAGCTGATCGCCCCCGTACTGTCGGGCAATCCGGCATTCCGAATCCGGATGCAACGCGAGGCCGACGCCGCGGGCCGGCTGACCGAGCCGCACGTGGTGCCCATCCACGACTACGGCGAGATCGACGGCCAGATGTTCGTCGAGATGCGGCTGATCGACGGCAACGACCTCGGCATGGAGTTGCAGCGCTCCGGCTCGCTGGCCCCGGCGCGCGCCGTGGCGGTGATCGAACAGGTGGCCGCCGCTCTGGATGCCGCGCACGCCAGCGGAATCACCCATCGCGACATCAAGCCGGCGAACATCCTGCTCACCCGCGATGATTTCGCCTACCTGGTCGATTTCGGCATCGCCCGGGCCGCGGCAGATCCCGGCCTGACCCAGACCGGGATGGCGCTGGGCACCTACAACTACATGGCGCCCGAGCGGTTCAGTGGGGGCGAGGTCGACTACCGTGCCGACATCTATTCGTTGGCCTGCGTGCTGAGCGAGTGTCTGAGCGGTCAGCCGCCGTACCGGAGCGAGACCATTGAACGACTGATCGCCTCCCATCTGATGGAGCCCGCCCCGCGGCCCAGCCAGCTGCGGCCGGGCCAGGTACCGATCGGATTGGACCAGGTGATCGCCAGGGGGATGGCGAAGAATCCGCGGGAGCGATACAGCAGCGCCGGCGACCTGGCCCGCGCCGCACATGATGCGCTCACCACCGCGGAGCAGCATCAGGCCGCGATGATCGTCCAGCAGGGCGGTGTGGCCACCCGAATGGCCAGCGCCGTCAGTGCCTCCACCAACGGCGGCGCGAGCTCTCCGGCCAACGGCAACCGCCAACAGCCGGCCGGCTACGCACACCGTGCCTATGAAGCGAACTCCTACGACCAGCCACACGAGCAGACTCAGATGCGGCCCGTCCCGAGCGGGTGGCGGGACCGGCCGGCGGCGCAGCCCCCGGCCGCCGCACCGGCGTTTGCCGCCGAGGCAAAGAACCGTGGGAATCGCCGATGGTTGGTGCCGGCCGCGGCCGCCGCGGCGCTGCTGTTAGCCGCCGGTGTGGGGGGCTACGCGGTCACCCACCGTTCGGAGACATCGCCCGGGAAGACGGTGTCGGCGAACGGGCAGAGTGTGCTGCCCTTGGAGGGGCTGAGCTTCCGGCTCTCCCCGGGCGGGTTGGCGCTGGACAGTAGCGGAAACGTCTACGTCACCAACCAGAGCATGTACGGCCGGGTGGTGAAGCTGGAACCGGGATCGAACACCCCGGTGATGCTGCCGTTCACCGGGCTCTACGAACCGCAAGGCGTAGCAGTCGATCGGGCCGGCGCGGTGTACGTCACCGACTTCAACAATCGGGTGGTGAAGCTGGACCCGGATTCCCACGTCCAGTCCGAGCTGCCGTTCACCGGGCTGAATTACCCGGAAGGACTGGTCGTGGACAACGACGGCAGCGTCTATGTCGCCGACCGGGGTAACAATCGGGTGGTCAAGTTGCCGGCCGGGGCCGACGCCCAGGTGGTGCTGCCGTTCGCCGGGCTGCACAATCCCGACGACGTGGCTGTCGACTCCTCCGGCAACGTCTACGTCACCGACACCGACAACGATCGGGTGGTGCGGCTCGCCGCCGGATCCAATACCCAGAGCGTGCTTCCGTTCACCGGTCTCGATGCCCCGTGGGGCGTCGCCGTTGACGGGGCCGGCAACGTCTTCGTCACCAACCACGACAGCCACACCGTGGTGAAGCTAGCCGCCGGGGCCAATACCCAGACGAAGCTGCCGTTCACCGGACTGAACACCCCGCTGCAGGTCGTGGTCGGTGCGGACGGCACCCTTTACGTCGCCGACCGGGGCAACAACCGCGTCGTGAAACTGGTCGGCGGCACCGAACCGCGGGGCTGATGCGGCGGTTCCAGCGTCGGCTCTCCTTCGTCGAGCCTCGCTAAACCGCCGGGTTGATGCGGCGGTTCCAGCGCCGGTCAGCGGTCGTGGACGGAGGTGAGCCGCGTCGCCACCGCTGCCACGATCGCGCTCACTGCGACCAGGATGATCAGCGTCAGCGCGGCACCCCAGACTCGGGCGGCCCCGGCGGCCTCCGGGTTCCCCAGCTCGGAGTAGATCAGCAGCGGCAGCGAAGACATGTTGTCGCGAAAGACGTCATAGTTGATCGAGCGGCTGTAGCCCACCAGCACCAGTACGGGGGCGGTCTCGCCGATGATCCGGGCGATCGACAAGAAGATCCCCGACAGGATGCCGGAGAGCGCGGTGGGAATGACGATGCGCAGGATCGTCTTCCATCGCGGCACCCCTAGTGCGTAGCTGGCCTCCCGCAGCTCGTCGGGAACCAGGCGCAGCATCTCCTCGGTGGAACGCACCACGATCGGCAACATCAGCAGTGCCAGCGCCAGCGACACCGCGAAGGCGCTCTGCTCGAAGTTGAGGGTGGCGATCCACAGGCTGAAGACGAACAGCGACGCCACGATCGAAGGCACTCCGGCAAGCACGTCGACCATGAAGGTGGTCAAACGCGCCCAGCGGCCGCCGCCGTACTCGATCAGGTAGATCGCCGTCATCAGCCCCAGCGGTACCGCCAGTACGGTGGCCATCCCGGCTTGCACCAAAGTGCCGTACAGCGCGTGGTACACCCCGCCGGCGAACTCTTCGGGCAGTACGCCGCGCAGTGAGTGCGTCCACCAGCTGAGATTGGTGATCGCGTGCCAACCGCGAGACACCACGACCCAGAGCAGCCAGACCAATGGGACCGCCGCGACGGCGAACGAGGACACGAACGCCGCCGTGGCGAGCTTGTCCGTCAGCCGACGCCGAAGGCTGAGGTGATCGCGACGCGGCACCGATGGTTTGACCGGCGTGTCGAGCAGTTGGGCGGTCATCCGTTGACCTTGCCGCCGGCCACCGCGCGCGCGGCGGCATTGACGAAGAATGTGAGTGCGAACAATGCGAACCCCGCGGCGATGTAGGCGCCGGTCGGCAGTGGAGCGCTGAACTCCGATGCCGCCGACGCGATTTTGGAGGCGAACGTGTACCCGCCATCGAACAGCGACCAGTTCCCGGGCTTGGCCGCGGCCCGCAGGATGATCAGCATCGCGACCGTCTCGCCCAGCGCCCGTCCCAGGCCCAGCATCGCCGCGGCGATCACGCCGCTGCGGCCATAGGGCAGCACGGCCATGCGGACCACCTCCCACCGAGTGGCGCCCAGGGCTTGGGCGGCTTCGATGTGAGCGAATGGGGTCTGCCGGAATACCTCCCGCGAGACCGAGGTGATGATCGGCAGGATCATCACCGCCAGCACGATGCCCGCGGTGAAGATCGTGCCACCGCCGGCCAGCGACACGTTGCCCTTATGGAACAGGAACAGCCAGCCGAAGTGACTTCGGAGGAATCGCATCATCGGCACCAGCATCGGCGCCAGCACAAAGATCCCCCAGAGGCCGAAGATGATGGACGGCACCGCTGCCAGCAGGTCGATCACCACGGCAAACGGTCGGGTCAACCGCCGGGGTGCGTACTGGGTGAGGAAGATCGCGATGCCCACCGAGATCGGTACCGCCAATATCAACGCGAACACCGAACTCAACACCGTGACCATCAGCAGGTCCCGGATGCCGAACGACAGGTGATCGGGATCGTTGGTGCGGAAGTCCGGGCTGGTGAAGAAATTCGCCTCGTTGGCCAGCAACGACGGGACGGCGCGCACCAGCAGGAAGATCGCGATCAGCGCGATCGCCACCACCACCGTCGATCCGGCCGAGACCGCGGCCGCCCGGAACAGCCGCTCACCGCGCGGCGAGCGGCTGTTCGCCAAGGGCGTCGAGGGAAGCCCGGGGGTCACGAGATGGCGTCGACCGCGGACGCCAGGCGAGCCTTGAAAGGCTCGGGGATCGGCACATAGCCGTTGTCGGCCAGACCGCTCTGGCCCGCGCCGATGGTGGACTTCAGGAACAACCGCACCGCGGTACCGACGTCAGCCTCCGGGTACTTCGAGCACACCACCTCGTAGGTGGCGAGCACGATCGGGTAAGAGCCCGTCTGAGTCGGCTGGTAGAACGACGCCGTGTCGAGCACCAGGTCGTTACCTTGCCCCTTGATCGTGGCACCGGCGATGGTCTTACCGACCGACTCGGTGCTGATCGCGACCGGATCGGGCCCGGCGGAGGTGACGATCTGGGCAGTCGCCAGATTCTTGGCCTGGGCGAATGACCACTCGTTGTAGGTGATCGCCCCCTCGGTGG
>NZ_JRMM01000205.1:0-4988 GCF_000972905.1 Mycobacterium sp. UM_Kg27 | reverse complement strand
ATGTGTATAAGAGACAGCTTTGGTGCCGCCGGCGAAGTCGATACCGAAGGTGAAGCCGCGAACCAAGATGCTCACGATCGCGATGGCGACCATGGCGCCACTGATCGCGTACCACATCCGCCGCTTACCGATGACCTCGAATGCGCCGGTACCGGTGTAGAGCCTCGACAGGAACCCATGCTGGGGCGCCTTGGGGGTTCCAGCGGTCTTGCGAGGCTTGGCCTGCACGGCGGTCCGGCTCTTGGTGTCCTTGACGGCTGCCGCGTCGTTCTTAGCGGACTTCGTCGCGCGCTTGGTGCCGCTACTGGTGCTCGGTTTGGCCATCTGGCTATCCCTGTTCCGTCGACTGGGCGGTTACCCGCGTGCGCGCTTTGGCTCCGGACTTGCCGCCCGCTGCGCCTCCCGATCTGGCGACCGCCCGCCGCTCCCGTGCGACCTGCTGAACCGCGCCGAGACCGTTGTAGGACGGCTTGGCCAGCGTCGGCGACTTGGACGCCAGGTAGACCAGTGGCCAGGTCACCAGGAACACCACCACCAGGTCGAGGATGGTGGTCAGACCCAGCGTGAACGCGAAGCCCTTCACCTGTCCGACCGCCAGGAAGTAGAGCACCGCCGCCGCAAGGAAGGTGACCGCGTTGCCAGACACGATCGTCTTGCGGGCCCGCGTCCACCCGCGTGGCACCGCCGAGCGGAACGACCGGCCCTCGCGGATCTCGTCCTTGATGCGCTCGAAGAACACCACGAAAGAGTCTGCGGTGGTACCGATACCGATGATCAGACCGGCGATACCGGCCAAGTCGAGCGTGTAGTTGATATACCGGCCCAGCAATATCAGGATCGCGTAAACCATGGCCCCGGCCACCACCAGGGACAGCGCGGTCAGCACGCCGAGTACGCGGTAGTAGAGCAACGAGTAGATCAGCACCAGGGCCAGACCGATCGCACCGGCGATCAGGCCCGCCTTCAGCGAGGTCATTCCCAGTGTGGCCGAGACGGTTTCGGCTTCCGAGGCCTCAAACGACAGCGGCAGCGACCCGTACTTCAAGACGTTAGCCAGCTGGCGTGCCGCATCCGGAGTGAATCCCGGTGAGCCACCGGTGATTTGGGTGCGGCCACCGGGGATGGCCTCCTGGATCTGCGGGGCACTGACGACCTGCGAGTCCAGCGTGAAGGCGGTCTGCGTGCCGATGTGGGCGGCGGTGTAGTCGGCCCAGACGTCGGCAGCGGCGCTCTTGAACTGCACCTGGACGACGTTCGAGCCGCTGCGCTGGTCCATGCCCGAGCTGGCGTCGGCGATCTGGTCGCCGCTGATGATCGACGGCGCCAACAGGTACGCGGTCTGCTGGTCCTGTGAGCAGGTCACCAACGGCAGATCCGGGTCGTCGTTGCCGGCAAGGATGTCTTCCTTGTCGCACCGTCCGGCCTGGATCTGAAGGGCCAGCGCCTGCACGACTTTGTTGTCGCTCTGCCGCAACCGCTTCTCAGCGGCGATACGGGCGGCCAGGCCCTGGGCCTGATCACCCTGACCGGGCAGACCCGGCATGCCGGGCAATCCGGGCAGTCCGGGCAAGGCGGGCATCTGCGCCCCGGGGGAAGCCGGCAACTCGGCGGGCGATCCCGGCGCCGTCGGCGCCGGTACGGTCGAGGTGCCGGGAGTGCCAGTCTCGCTGGTGTTTTCGGAGCCGGGGCTCGACGAAGTGGTTCCCGGGGTCGGGGTCGGCTCCTGCGGGAAGGGCCGCGGCTGGGCCGGCGGCGTCAGCGGCTGCTGCGGAAGCGCCCCGCCGTTCCCGCCGAACAGGCCCTGTCCGCCCGCACCGAAGCCCGGAGGCAGACCCGGAGCACCACCCCCGGCGCCCGGGGGCAGACCGGGCACACCGCCGCCACCGAGGCCCGGAGGCAGACCGGGCACACCGCCGCCACCGAGACCCGGAGGCAGACCGGGCACACCGCCACCGCCGAGGCCCGGAGGCAGACCGGGCACACCGCCACCGCCGGGCGGCAAGCCCGGGACGCCGGGCATACCGCCACCGCCGAGACCGGGCATCCGGGCGGCTGCCTGAGCTTCCTGCACCGACACACCGTTGATCACCGGCCGGATGTAGAGCCGGGCCGTCTGGCCCAAGGTGCGGGCCTCATTGCCGTCGCTGCCCGGCACCGTGATGACCAGGTTGTTGCCGTCGATGATGACCTCAGAGCCCGAGACACCGAGCCCGTTGACCCGGGCGCTGATGATCTGTTGCGCCTGGTTGAGCGCGTCACGGGTGGGCGTGGAGCCGTCCGGGGTGCGCGCGGTGAGCGTCACGCGGGTGCCGCCCTGCAGGTCGATGCCGAGTTTGGGTTCGGCGAGCTTGTCTCCGGTCAGGAATACCAGCAGGTAGACGCCGATGAGCAATGCCAGGAACACCGCCAGGTTGCGGGCAGGGTGCACCGGCGCCGAAGGCGATGCCACGTTGTTGAGTCTCCTTCGCTCATTGCGCAATGCGCTCTCATGATCGTCGGGGCTGGCCCATGCTCGGACCGCCCGCGGCGATCAGTACCACTGCACCCGCAAAAGGGTACGTGCCCGGCCGGCCGGGATGATCGTTGGGCGGACGTTCCGCGCGTCGGGGCGTGTCAGCCGGCTGGCCAGACAGCGGCGAGCTGTTAAGCGCCCTCGACAGCCTCTTCGACTGCGGCCTCGGCCGTCAGCTCCTCCGGCTCGATCTTGTCCCGCACGGCCAGCTTCAGCCAGGTGGTCACCACACCCGGCGCGATCTCCAGGTCGACGTCGTCGTCGGTGATGCGGGTGATCGTGCCCTGCAACCCCGAAGTCGTGTGCACCCGGTCGCCCACCCGCAGCGACTCATGCAGGTCGATGGTGGCCTGCATCGCGCGCTTCTGCCGCCGCGAGGCGAAGAACATGAAGGCGCCCATGACGAGGAGCAGCGGTAGGAAGGCAACCATGTTTTCCATGACAACAACCGATCTTTCGACTTGTTCGAATGATTCTTTGGCACCGGACCACCCGGGGTGTGGCGGGCCACTGTGATGACAACAGTGTGCCACTGTGTCCGGCGACCGCGCGTCGGTACCGCCGTCCACCCCCTAGGCTGTCGGTGACAGGGGGGTCAGGATTCTCGAGGGAAGGTTGGCCGATGAGGAACTTCGCGTGTGGTCTGGCGACCGCCGTTGCCCTGGCAGCGGCGCCCCTGGCATTGGGAGCGATCGCCGCACCCGCCATCGGATCGGCAGAACCGCTGGCCTGCCCCGGCGGCCAGTACTGGGAGCCGAGCACCAACAGCTGCATGCCGCTGGGTCAAGGACCGACGCCGCTGGCCTGCGCCGGTGGTCAGTACTGGGAGCCGAGCACCAACACCTGCATGCCGCTGGGTCAGGGACCGACGCCGCTGGACTGTCCGCCCGGCGAGTATTGGCAGCCCTTCGGCAATGCGTGCCGGCCACTCGGCCAGATCTGAGCCGCGGAAAGCACCGCTAAGGAGGCCCCACCCCATGTCAGTGCCACCGCTGCTGCAGAGCCGTCATCTGGCCACTGAGATCCCCGGGCCCGGCTCGGTGCAGCTGGCGCGCCGCCGCGCGGCGGCGGTGGCACGCGGAGTGGGCAGCACGCTTCCCGTCTACGCGGCGCGGGCCGGCGGCGGCATCGTGGAAGACGTCGACGGCAACCGCCTGATCGACCTGGGCTCGGGGATCGCGGTGACCACGGTGGGCAACGCCGCTCCTCGCGTGGTGGACGCCGTGCGGCAGCAGGTCGCCGAATTCACCCACACCTGTTTCATGGTGACGCCATACGAGGGATATGTGGCTGTCGCCGAAGCGCTGAACCGGATCACCCCGGGTGCGTTCGAGAAGCGTTCGGTGCTGCTCAACTCCGGTGCCGAAGCCTTGGAGAACGCCGTCAAGATCGCCCGGTCCTACACCCGCAAGACCGCGGTGGCGGCGTTCGACCACGGCTACCACGGTCGCACCAACCTGACCATGGCGCTCACCGCCAAATCAATGCCGTACAAGAGCGGATTCGGCCCGTTCGCGCCCGATATCTACCGAGCGCCGACGTCCTATCCCTACCGTGACGGCCTGATCGACAAAGAGCTGGGCAGCGATGGGGAACGAGCCGCCGACCGGGCCATTGGCATCCTGGAGAACCAGATTGGCGCCCACAATCTGGCCGCGCTGGTCATCGAACCCATCCAAGGCGAAGGCGGCTTCATCGTCCCGGCGCCCGGTTTTCTGCCGGCGCTGCTGGCCTGGTGTCGCGACAACGACGTGGTGTTCATCGCCGACGAGGTGCAGACGGGCTTCGCCCGCACCGGGGCGATGTTCGCCTGTGACCATGAAGGCCCAGCCGGGATGGCACCGGATCTGATCTGCACCGCCAAAGGGATCGGCGGGGGCCTGCCATTGGCGGCCGTCACCGGCCGCGCCGACATCATGGACGCCCCGCACGTCAGCGGACTGGGCGGCACATTCGGTGGCAACCCCGTGGCCTGCGCGGCAGCGCTGGGGGCATTGGCCGCCGTCGAGGCTGACGATCTGGTGGGCCGGGCCCAGCAGATGGAGCGGCTGATCTTCGAACGGCTGGGCCGGTTGCAGGCCGACGACGACCGCATCGGCGATGTCCGCGGCCGCGGCGCCATGATCGCCGTCGAGCTGGTCCGACCCGACACGAGCGAACCGGACCCGGCCCTGACCACGGCGCTCGCGGCAGCGTGTCACCGAGCGGGTGTGATCGTGTTGACCTGTGGAACCTTCGGCAATGTGGTGCGACTGTTGCCGCCGCTGACCATCAGCGACGCACTGCTGTCCGAGGGCTTGGACGTGCTGGCCAGCGAGCTGGCCAAGCTCTGATATGGAATGAGATTTGTCAAGGGGGCAGGGGGAAGCGGCGCCCTCGACCGTCGCCTAGGTGTTCTTGACGGGCAGGTTGTGAACGCGTAGGCGTTCGATGGGGGTCTTGCCTCCGATGCCGGTGTGGGGTCGGTGGTAATTGT
>NZ_JRMM01000204.1:0-5041 GCF_000972905.1 Mycobacterium sp. UM_Kg27 | reverse complement strand
TGTGTATAAGAGACAGCCCTTGACCTCGGCGGTCGCGAAGCGCTGGTAGCCCAACATCGCGATGGCACCAACGGTGGCGATCGCCAGCGCGGCCAGTGCGATCGCCAGCAACCGGCGGGGCAGGGCACTGCCCCGGGTATCCCCGTACCTGGCTGGCTTGGAATCGGTCATCGTGAGGTGGGTCCCATGGTCAACGGTGGAGGCGGGAGCGATTACCGCGCCCGCCGCAGGTGGTGTAACGATGGGAGCCGGAATCCATCTGGAACTATAGGCGTCCGGTCCGGGGTTTCGGCAGGAGGAACCTGGAGGGAACGGGGAATGTGCGCATGAGTGGGCTGCGATTGATGGCGGTGCACGCGCACCCCGACGACGAGTCCAGCAAGGGCGCGGCCACCCTGGCCCGCTACACCGCCGCGGGGCACCGGGTGATGGTGGTGACTCTGACCGGCGGCGAGCGCGGCGACATCCTCAACCCCGCGATGGACCTGCCCGATGTGCACGGCCGTATCGCCGAGGTCCGGCGCGACGAGATGGCCAAGGCCGCCGAGATCCTCGGGGTCGAACACCACTGGCTGGGATTCGTCGACTCGGGTCTGCCCAAGGGCGACCCGCTGCCGCCGCTGCCCGAGGACTGCTTTGCGCTGGTGCCGCTGGAGGTGTCCACCGAGGCCCTGGTGCGGGCGGTGCGCACGTTCCGTCCGCATGTGATGACCACCTATGACGAGAACGGCGGCTATCCGCACCCCGATCACATCCGATGCCATCAGGTGTCGGTGGCAGCGTTCGAGGCCGCCGGCGACCACCGCCGCTACCCACAGGCCGGTGAGCCCTGGAGCGTCTCCAAGCTCTACTACAACCACGGGTTCCTGCGGCAACGGATGCAGCTGTTGCAGGACGAGTTCGCCCGCAACGGCGAGGTCGGTCCGTTCGCCAAATGGCTCGAGCACTGGCAGCCCGACCACGACGTGTTCGCCGACCGGGTGACCACCCGCGTCGAATGTGCCGAGTTCTTCGGCCAGCGTGACGACGCGCTGCGTGCGCACGCCACGCAGATCGACCCGAACGGCGATTTTTTCGCCGCGCCGATCGAGTGGCAGCAGCGGCTTTGGCCGACCGAGGAGTTCGAGCTGGCTCGGTCCCGGGTGCCGGTTACGCTGCCGGAGGCGGACCTGTTCGCCGGGATCGAGGACAACGGATGAACCACGCTGTGCTGACCGTGCTGTGGATTGTGGCCGATGACGTGCCGCGCGACACCGGGCCGGACTTCGGCAAGGCCAGCCCGTTCGGGCTGTTGGTCATCGTGCTGTTGATGCTCGGCACGTTCGGGCTGGTGTGGTCGATGAATCGCCAGCTCAAGAAATTGCCGGACTCTTTCGACCCTGAGCACCCCGACGCCGATCAAGCCGCCGACGAGGGAACCGTCGGGTCGGCTTCGTCAGGCGACCATCCGGGCGACGACGGGACCGCATAGCCGCCGCAGGTGCTGCGGGCCCGCGCATGATGAACAGGATTAGCGTGGCGGGATGGCCAACCGTCTCGCAGCGTCCGCCAGCCCATATCTGCGTCAACACGCCGACAACCCGGTGCACTGGTGGGAGTGGACGCCTGAGGCGCTGGCCGAAGCCGCGCAACGCGACGTGCCGATCCTGCTGTCGGTCGGCTACGCGGCCTGCCACTGGTGTCACGTGATGGCGCACGGCTCGTTCGAGGACGCCGAAGTCGCCGCGGCGATGAACGCGGGCTTCGTGTGTATCAAGGTCGACCGGGAGGAGCGCCCGGACATCGACGCGATCTACATGACCGCCACCCAGGCGCTCACCGGGCGCGGCGGCTGGCCGATGACCTGCTTCCTGACCCCCGACGGCCGGCCGTTCTACTGCGGCACGTACTACCCCAAAGACGCTTTCCTGAACCTACTTTCGGCGATCAGCGCCACCTGGAACGAGCGCCGCGACGAAGTCGAGGAGGCCTCGGACAACATCGCCACCGAGCTGCGCTCGATGGCCGCCGGACTGCCGGGGGAGGGGCCGCCGGTCGATGCGATGCTCTGCGACGCCGCGGTGGCCGCGGTGCTGCGTGACGAGGACATCACGCACGGCGGGTTCGGTGGTGCGCCGAAGTTCCCGCCGTCGGTGCTGCTGGAAACCCTGCTGCGTCATCACGAGCGGACCGCGACCCGTCCGGCGCTCGATGCGGTGACGCGCGCTGGCTCGGCGATGGCCCGTGGCGGGATCTACGACCAGCTCGCCGGCGGATTCGCCCGCTACAGCGTCGACAACGCCTGGGTGGTACCGCATTTCGAGAAGATGCTCTACGACAACGCGTTGCTGCTGCGGGCCTACGCACACTGGGCCAGGCGCACCGGTGATCCGCTGGCCATGCGGGTGACCGCCCAAACGGCCCGATTCCTGCTGGAAGATCTTTCCGATCGGGGGATGTTCATCTCGTCGCTGGATGCCGACGCCGACGGCCAGGAGGGCTTGACCTATGTGTGGACGCCCGAGCAGCTGGCCGAGGTTCTCGGTGCCGACGACGGGGCATGGGCGGCAGACGTTTTCGGGGTGACTTCGGGTGGCACCTTTGAATCCGGCGGTTCAGCGAGGCTCGACGAAGGAGAGGGGAAGCTGGGACCGTCGAATGGGCACGGCACGTCGGTGCTGCAGCTACTGACCGATCCCGACGATCAGCAGCGGCTGGATCGGGTGCGCCAGCGGCTGCTGGACGCCCGGCGGTCCCGGCCCCAGCCCGGGCGCGACGACAAGGTGGTCACGGCCTGGAACGGGATGGCGATCACCGCGTTAGTCGAAGCAGCTGTGGCACTGGGCGATCCGCGCCTGAGCGCTGCGGCGCAACAGTGCGCCGGCAAGCTGCTCGACCTGCACCTGGTGGACGGTCGGCTGCGGCGGGCCAGCCTGGGCGGCCGGGTGGGAGACAGCGCCGCGATCCTGGAGGATTACGGCGCGCTGGCCACCGGCTTGCTCAGCCTGCATCAGCTCAGCGGCGAGCAGCGACTGCTCGATGCGGCCACCGGCCTGCTGGACACCGCGCTGGCCCACTTCGCGGATCCGGACTCACCGGGCCGATGGTTCGACAGTGCCGACGACGCCGAAGCCCTGATGCTGCGCCCCAGCGATCCGATGGACGGCGCCACCCCCTCGGGCGCGGCACTGATCACCGAGGCGCTGCTGACCGCGGCCCACCTGGCTGCCGCCGACCGCAGCGAGCGCTACCGTCAGGCGGCGACCGACGCGCTGGCCGCGCACGCCGCGCTGCTCGAGCGTGTGCCCCGCGCGGTCGGGCACTGGCTCGGCATCGCCGAGGCCTACATACGCGGTCCGTTGCAGGTCGCGGTGGCCTGCGAGGGCCCGGACTCCGCGCTGTTGGCGCAGGCGCGTCGGCTGGCCCCCGGCGGGACGATCGTGGTCGGCGGGGTGGCTGACTCATCGGAGCTGCTGGCCGGGCGAGACCGGGTCAACGGCGCCGACGCGGCGTATGTCTGCCGCGGGCCGGTGTGCGACCTGCCGGTGCGCACCGCTGCGGAGTTGGCCTCCGCACTTGGCGTAGCCCTTGAAGTGAACGCGAATCCGTCATCCGTGTAACGTGCGGCACATGACGAGCGCACCCGAGCGGGCACAGGCCATCACCGAGACCGTCCACCGCTACATCGAGCTGGTCGGTGGCGGCGACGCCGACGCGCTGGTCGCGCTCTACGCGTCCGACGCCACCCTGGAAGACCCGGTGGGTGGCGAGGTGCACATCGGCCACCAGGCCATTCGCAACTTCTACTCGGCCATCACCGGTCTGGACCGCAAGTCGGAGCTGGTGACGCTGCGGGTCGCCGGCAACGAGGCGGCGTTCCACTTCGCGCTGACCATCACCAACGGTGACCACCGGATGCGGATCGAGCCGATCGACGTGATGGTGTTCGACGGCGACGGCAAAATCGCCGGGATGAAGGCCTACTGGTCGGCGGAGAACATCACCCAGCTGTAGGCCTCCGCCGCTACGCGAGCACCGCGAACCAGATCGCGATGTACTGACAGATCGCGGCCACGGCGGTGCAGGCGTGGAAGAACTCGTGGTAGCCGAACGTCGCGGGCCACGGGTCCGGCCATTTCAGCGCGTACATGATCGCGCCGATGCTGTAGAGCGCGCCACCGACGGCCAGCAGCACCATTGCCGAGACGCCGGCGTTGTGCATGATCGTCGCGATGAAAAACGCTGATACCCAGCCCAACAGCAGGTAGAGCGGCACCCCGACCCACTTCGGTGCGGTCGGCCAGCACAGCTTGAGCACCACGCCGGCCAGCGCACCGCCCCACACGATCGCCATCACCAGCCGTTCCTGGGCGCCGTGGTCCATCGCCAGCAGTGCGAACGGGGTGTAGGTGCCGGCGATGAAAATGAAGATCATCGCGTGGTCGAGCCGCTTCATCCGAATACGGGCGGCGACCGACTTCCAGGTGATCCGGTGATAGGTCGCGCTGACCGCGAACATGCCGACCACCGAAATGGAGTAGGCCAGTGTCGCCAGGCCGGCCTCGAGCCCGGCCAGCGACCAGGCCACCGCGGTCAGGGTGGTTCCGGCGATGAGCGCCACAATGGCCGACACGAAGTGGATCCAGCCGCGCGCCCGCGGCTTGGTGTGCGGCGCGGCCGGCAGATCGTTCGGATTCGGCTCGGCGATGGTGTCGGTGTGGGTGCTCATGGGCCTTCCTGAACTCCACGCGGATCCCGGACTGATTCCCGTCATTGCTTTCAGATCACAGTAGTCTGGGTTTTTGTGGCAATCATCCCGGCGCGCTTGAAGGAGCCGCTGTACCGGATCTACGAACTGCGCCTCCGGCAGGGCCTGGCGGCGTCGCGGTCCAATCTGCCCCGCCACATCGCCGTCCTCTGCGACGGCAACCGGCGGTGGGCGCGCGATGCCGGCTACCGCGACGTCAGCTACGGCTACCGGATGGGCGCGGCCAAGATCGCCGAGATGCTGCGCTGGTGCGCCGACGCGGGCATCGAGATGGCCACCGTCTACCTGCTGTCC
>NZ_JRMM01000203.1:0-5117 GCF_000972905.1 Mycobacterium sp. UM_Kg27 | reverse complement strand
ATGTGTATAAGAGACAGGGTCTGGCATGAGTTGCTCCGGCATGTCGCCATGACCGCTGTCCCGATTCTCCTGCCGTCCGGATTACGGCTGCAACACATATCGGGCATCGACTCCGCCTGCACATCCCCAAGACCAGCCATTCGTGGCCGAAAAACCACCCAAAAAGGAGCAACGCCATGGACTTCGGAGCATTTCCGCCGGAAATCAACTCAGCACGTATCTACACCGGCCCCGGTTCGGGACCGATGATGGCCGCCGCGGCGGCATGGGACAAGATGGCCGCCGAGCTCAGCTCGGCCGAGGCCGCCTATCAGGCCGTCATCAACGGACTTGTCAGCGAAGGCTGGATGGGGCCGGCTTCGGATGCAATGGCTGCCGCGGCGACCCCCTACGCGGTATGGATGGGCGCCACCGCCGCCCGGGCAGAGCAGGCCGCCATGCAGGCCAAGGCGGCGGCCGCGGCGTTCGACGCCGCATATGCGATGACGGTCGCGCCCCCGTTGATCGTCGCCAACCGGTCTGCGCTCGCAGCGCTCGTGGCGACCAACGTCCTCGGCCAGAACGCTGCCGCGATTGCCGCCACCGAGGCGCAATACGGCCAGATGTGGGCCCAGGACGCCGCCGCGATGTATGGCTACGCGGCGTCATCAGCGGTGGCCACCAAGGTCACGCCGTTCACCGCGCCGCATGAGGTCGTCGACCCGTCGGCGCAGGGTGCCCAGCAAGCCGCGGTCTCCCAGGCCGCCGGCACGGCCGCTACGTCGAACGCGCAATCCGCAGCGTCCCAGGCGCTTACGAATACGCCGCAGGCGCTGCAGGCTCTCGCGACACCGGTGCAGCCGCCGCTGACGGGCGGTGAGGCGATCAGCACCGGCGACCTGGCGAACGGCGTGACCAACCTGATGAGCAGCTCGTTCAGCCCGATGGGCGCGGCGGCGATCTCCAGCTTCGCCGCCGACATGGCAGTGGTGCGTGGCGCTGCCATCGCCGCCGGCGATCCCCTGGGCTTGGGCGCGATCGACCCGTTCACGCCCACCATCGGGGGGCTTGGCGCCGGACTCGGCAACGGAATGCACGGGCTGAGCCCGCTCGGGATGGCCTCGGGTTCCATGGGAAACGCGCCCTCGGTGGGTGCCATGTCTGTCCCGAAGACGTGGGCCGCGTCGGTTCCGGCCACCGGTCCCGTCGGGGGAGCCGCGGCAACCGGGTGGACGGTGTCGGCACCCGCGCCTCAGGCGGGCCCGGCCGGCATGCCCGGGGTGCCGCTGGCGGGCGCCGGGCAGGGCCGAAACTACGGTTTCGCCGCCCCGCGGTACGGCTTCAAGCCCACCGTGATGGCTCGGCCGGTGGTCGCCGGCTAGGCATGTGTCATCGTTGACGTCATGCAGACGCTGAGCGTCGCCGAGTTCACGTTGCGACTGGCTGTCGGGCTGGGCTGCGGTGCACTGATCGGGCTGGAAAGACAGTGGCGTGCCCGAATGGCGGGACTGCGTACCAATGCGCTCGTGGCCGCCGGCGCGACGCTGTTCGTGCTGTATGCCGTCGCCGTGGAACCCAACTCGACCCGCGTCGCGTCGTACGTGGTGTCGGGGGTGGGCTTCCTCGGCGGCGGGGTGATCCTGCGCGAGGGGTTCAACGTCCGCGGTCTCAACACCGCGGCCACCCTGTGGTGTTCGGCCGCAGTGGGCGTGCTGGCGGCAGCCGGCGATCTGGTGTTCGCGCTGATCGGGACCGGCGCGATCGTCGGCACCCATCTGCTGCTGCGGCCGCTGGGGCGGTTCATCGACCGTGATCAGCACGTAGAGGAGGACGAACCGCATTCGCCTTACGAAGTGCAGGTGATCTGCCGGCCGAAGTCCGAGAAGTACCTGCGCGCCCAGATCGTGCAGCACACCGCCAGCAACGACCTGATCCTGCGGGGGATTCACACCGTTCGCGCCGGCGAGGACAACATCGCGCTCACCGCGTCGATGCTGTCGGACAGTCGGGCGCCGGACCGGCTTGAGCGCCTGGTGAGCGAGTTGTCACTGCAGCCGGGCGTCTACGCGGTCCAGTGGCATGCCGAAGATCAGTCGTCGCTGTCACCGGACTGAGCCCGGCGACGTCTAGGCTGTTGTTCCGGAGGTAGCGACGGTGGATGCGTTCGCAGCGGTGTGGTCGGCGTTGCCCGGGCCGATGCGCGACCCGGTTATCTTTGCCGTGCCTTTTTTCCTGCTGCTGCTCTCGCTCGAGTGGTTCGCCGCGCGCAAACTGGAGCAGTCCGAAGCAGAGCTGGTGCCGGTCGGGGCCTATCGCACCCCGGACGCCTGGGCGAGCATCTCGATGGGCCTGGTGTCCATGGCCACCACCGCCGGCTGGAAGTTCGTCGCGCTGCTGGGTTACGCAGCCATCTATACCTACCTCGCGCCGTGGCATCTGTCGCCGCAGCGCTGGTACACCTGGGTGATCGCACTCGTCGGGGTGGATCTGCTCTACTACACCTACCACCGCATCGCGCATCGGATCCGGCTGATCTGGGCGACTCATCAGGCGCACCACTCCAGCCGCTACTTCAACTTCGCCACGGCGCTACGCCAGAAGTGGAACAACAGCGGCGAGATCCTGATGTGGATTCCCCTGCCGCTGTTGGGCATTCCGCCGTGGATGGTGTTCGCCAGCTTTTCGGTGAGCCTGGTCTACCAGTTCTGGGTCCACACCGAGCGGATCGACAAGCTGCCTCGGGCAGTCGAGTTCATCTTCAACACTCCATCGCATCACCGGGTGCACCACGGCATGGACCCGGAGTACCTGGACAAGAACTACGGCGGGATCCTCATCATCTGGGACCGGCTGTTCGGCAGCTTCGCCGCCGAGCGGTTTCGCCCGCATTACGGGCTGACCAAGCCGGTCGACACCTTCAACATCGTGACCCTGCAATTCCACGAGTACGCCTCGATCATCGCCGATGTACGCCGTGCGACGCGGTGGCGCGACCGGCTGGGCTACATCTTCGGACCGCCCGGCTGGCAGCCCGTGGGCCCGGCAGCGGCCGTCTCCCAGCAACCGAGATTGCCGTGACGTAATGCGGGGCACACCGGCGGGTGTTCGCCTAGGCTGACTAACGTCGCATCGCAGCGACAACGCCCGGCGAGTCAGGCCGCGGCGGGCCGATGAAAAGGGGACAACGTGGCACAGAGCTTGGGAGACACGCTCACGGCAGGTAAGAAGCTCGTCAAGGGCGAGTCGCTGACCTCTAACAACGGGGCTTACACCCTGACGCTGCAGGAGGACGGCAACCTGGTGCTGGCGGCGAGGGGCAAAGCGATCTGGGCATCGGGTACCAACGGCAACGACGTGGTCCGTGCCGAGGTGCAGGCGGACGGAAACTTCGTGCTCTACACGGCCGACAAGCCGATTTGGCACACCGACACCAAGGGCAAGAAGGACGTCAAGCTGGTTCTGCAAGACGACCGCAACCTGGTGCTCTACGCTGCCGACGGCGCGGCCTGGTCCACCAAGACCGAGACCGACGCCCCGCCGCCGGAGGAGCCCAAGGCTGAAGAGGCGCCGGCTCCCGTGGAGGAGGCCGCACCCGCGGCACGCACCTACACCGTGGTCGCCGGTGACACCCTGTTCGCCATCGCCGAGCGGTTCTACGGCGACGGCAACAAGTACCCGCAGATCGCGGAGGCCAGCGGCATCGCCAACCCTGACCTGATTCACCCCGGTCAGGAGCTGACGATCCCCTGATCGCCGCACAACGCCGCCGCGGCGGCCCGGATCCCTTGGGGCCGGGCCGCCGCGCTGCGACATGGTGGCTTGATCCGGCCGGACCGAAACCGGCCCTCAACGATAGGAGTCGACGGTTGCGCAGGCGCGTTGCGCGGGTGCTGGCGGTGCTGCTGGGGATCGGTGCGACAGTTGCTGGGCCGACGGTCTTTCCGGCTAGAGCCGATCGGGTGCTGGTGTTCCCCGGGATGGAGATCCGCCAAGACACCCACGTCTGCACTCTCGGCTACGTCGACCCGGTGATGCGGATCGCCTTCACCGCCGGCCATTGCCGGGGAAGCGGAACCGTCACCGACCGCGGCGGGGCGGTCATCGGCAGGTTGGCGACCTTTCGCGACAACACTCCCAATGGTTCGACCGTCAACACCGACCAGGTGATCGCCGACTACGAGTCGATCGTGCTGGCCGACGATGTCGACGTCAACGATGTCCTCCCGGGCGGGCTGCAGCTGCAGGCCGGCCCGGACATCGAGCTGAAACCCGGTGATCCGGTCTGCCACTTCGGCATCGTGACCGGCGAGACCTGCGGCAACATCGAACGGGTCAACAACGGATGGTTCACCATGACGCGCAGCATTCGCAGTCAGCAGGGTGACTCCGGCGGCCCGGTGTATGCGCCGGGCGGCTCCGGCCCGGCCCGGATCGTCGGGCTGTTCAACAGTGTCTGGGGCGAATTCCCCGCCGCGGTGTCATGGTCGGCGATCTCGCAACAGGTCCGTGAAGACGTCGGCGTGCCGACCCCGCTGTCGTGACCCCGCCGCCTCGACCACCCATCCAGATCGCATGGGTCACAAACGATCTCGACGCCACCGAGTCGACGCTGACCGCGTTGCTCGGCGTGCGCAAATGGATCCGTATGCCCGGGGTGCACTTCGCCCCGGACACCTGCAGCTACCTCGACGAGCCGGCTGATTTCGTCGCCGACATCGCGCTGAGCTACGTCGGCGACATGCAGTTGGAGCTGATCGCGCCGGTGCGCGGACGCAGCCTCTACGACGACTTCCTCCGTGCCCACGGGCCGGGCCTGCACCATGTCTGCATCGAGGCCGAGGATCCCGAAACCTTCGACGTTATGCTGAGCGACACCGCCGAGCAGGGCGCCCAGGTGGTTGCCCGGGGCGTGATGCCCGGCGGTATGCAGTTCGCGTACGTCTCAGCTCCGGACGCCGGCATCCCTTACCTGGAGATCGCCTACATCCCAGCCGAGATCCGAGCGGTCTTCGACTACATCAAACAGGAGCAGCGGTAACCACCGCATCGGCGCCGATGGCCAGCGCCGGCGAAAAAGAGGAGTGGCGGCAATGAGCACCCAGATCCCGGACACCACCAGTGCCTGTCTCTTATACACA
>NZ_JRMM01000202.1:0-5129 GCF_000972905.1 Mycobacterium sp. UM_Kg27 | reverse complement strand
AGATGTGTATAAGAGACAGGCTGTCAGGAGACCGACGGCGGAGTGGCGATCGTGGTGACCACGCCGGAGCGAGCCCGCGACCTCAAGCATCGTCCGGCGATCATCGAGGCGGCCGCGCAGGGCGCCGGGGCCGACCAGTTCACCATGTACTCCTACTACCGCGAGGAGCTCGGCCTGCCGGAGATGGGTCTGGTGGGCAAGCAGCTGTGGGCGCAGTCGGGTCTGACGCCCGCCGACATTCAGACCGCGGTCCTCTACGACCACTTCACCCCCTACACGCTGATCCAGTTGGAAGAACTGGGATTCTGCGGCAAGGGGGAGGCCAAGGACTTCATCGCCGGCGGCGCCATCGAGCTCGGCGGCCGGTTGCCGATCAACACCCATGGCGGCCAGCTCGGCGAGGCCTACGTGCACGGCATGAACGGCATCGCCGAGGGCGTGCGCCAGCTGCGCGGTACTTCGGTCAATCAGGTCGACGGCGTCGAGCACGTGCTGGTGACCGCCGGCACCGGTGTGCCTACGTCGGGCCTGATTCTGGGCTAGCCGCGATCGCTTCCCGCCGAACGTGAAGTTGGCTTCACGCTGGGTGGGAGGGGAACCCGGCACCGCTCAATCGTTGGTGGGTTCGCCCCAGCTCTCGGGCAACAGCGGAAGGGTCGGCCCGTCGTTCAGACCGCCGCTCGCCAGCGTGGTCAAACCCGTCGCGGGCAGACCAGGCTTGGCTTGCGCCGCAGCGAATCCCAGGCGACCGGCACTGCTGTCGGAGGCGCGAGTCGCGGCGTCGGGTCCGATGTCGGGGGTGTCGTCGGCATAGACGTAGATGTGCGCGTCCGCGTGACCGCGAGCGGCTCGGCGTCGGCGGGCCCGGGACCGATCCCGTGCCGAGGCGGCGGTGGCCGCATCCTCGGCTGCAGAGTCGGGATTCGATGCCTTCTTCACGGCATGGCGGCGGGCCACGGCGCTCACCTGGCCGGCAACGCCGGGAGGCCCGATCACATACGGGGGGAAGAACGCCGGGCTACTAGCGGCGGGGGGAGCGGCAGGCGGTGCCGCAGCCGGCGCTGCGCTGGTGGTCGGCGCCGAAATGGAGCCACCCGTGGCCGGTGCCGCGGCGGTGTTGGCGACGGTGGTGGACGAACCCGCCGAGCCCCCGGCGGTCAGCGGATTGGCCGGAGGTACGGCCTCGACGGCCAGCGGAACCGGGGCAGGCTGAATTCCGGCCAGTCCGGCCAGGCCGGCCGCCCAGCCCAGGTTGCCGATCGCCAGGCCCAGCGCGGGTTGCAGCAGCGCCGGCGCGAATTGGCTCAAGGTGGCGGCGAGCTGACTGGCGTGGAAGGTGACATCGGCCATGATGACGGGGAGATCGGTCAGCAGCGCTGCCGGGTCGGTCAGCAGATCGTTGATGATGATCTTGGCCCACTCGCCCATTTCGCCGAAGACGTCTTTCCACCATTCCGGGTCGGTCGGATCCAGATCGCCGTCGTGGATCCCGTCGTGGTCGTGGTCGTGGTCGTGGTCGTGGTCGTGGTCATGGTCATGGTCGGCCTCGGAATAGCCGACGATCGGCGGTGCCACGGCGAGCCGTGGGGCTGATGCCACGGCTGCCCCGGAGACCGTTTCGTAGGTCGCCATGGTGGTGGCGGCCTGGATCCACATCCGCACATAGTCGGCTTCGTTGACCGCGATCGGAATGGTGTTGACACCAAAGAAGTTGGTGGCGACCAAGATTCCGTGGATAGTGTGGTTGGCCGCCAGTTCGGGCATCGTGGGCATCGCCGCCAATGCGCTGACGTAGGCCGCGGCCGCTGTTTCATGTCGGGATGCTCGCGCGGCGCTGTCCGCGCTGGCCGTCGCCAACCAGGCCAAGTAGGGCACGTGTGCGGCGAGATAGCGCTCGGCGCTAGGCCCCTGCCACGACGCTGCCTGGGTGGCTCCCAACACGTCCCGCAGCGCCTCCGCGATCGCGGTGTACTCAAGGCTCAGCGCCGACCACGCGCCGGCGGCAGACAACAGGGGCCCGGGCCCCGGGCCGCTGCCCAGCGCAGCCGAATGGACCTCGGGGGGCGAGGCCATCCATACCGGCGCGGTCATGCCGGACAGATTATCCGAAGATGAAAGTCATTTTCAATTAGGGTTGCCTGGGTTCAGGCGGGCGCTGCCGGGAAACCTAGGCCGAAACAAGCTCCCCATCGTTGAGGATGACGGCGTCCTTTCGTGCCCGCGCCACCACATTGCCCACCAGTCGGCCGCTGTCTTTCCACTGAATAGTTGGGGTCGTCATGGTTGAGGCCGTCGTTTCGCCTGGCCGGGAACGTGACCAAACGGCGGGAGGTGCGCCGTAACACTAGCCTCGGAAGTTCATTGCTTGGCATCAGTAACACGGCGGGGGTGGCTGATCGATTTACCGAATGGCGGGAGGGCCCCGCACGGCCGGCGTGCGGGGCCCTCCCCGAAGGACCTCAGAGGCGGTGACTTCCGCCAGCGACTACGACGTTAGTGGTCGTGGTCGTGGTCGTGGTCGTGGTCGTGGTCATGGTCATCGTCTTCGTCGGGATTGATGGGCGGTTCTTCCCCACTGTGGTCATGGCTGGAATCGTGCTCATGCCCGGCTCCGCCAGTACCACCGATACCTCCGAATGGTCCACTGGCCGGCCCACCCGCGATACCGGCTTCGCCCAACAACTTGCCGGAATCGCCGCCATGGCCGCCATGGCCGCCGGCACCACCAGGCGCTAGGGCCTCAACGCCGTTGCCGCCGCGACCGCCGGCTCCGCCGTCGCCACCGGCGCCGTGGGTGCCGATGTTGTTGCCGCCGTCACCGCCGGCCCCGCCGTTACCCGCTGCCCCGGAGATCACAGTAGTGTCCGGCAAGGTGATGGTCGCACCGGCAGAGTTGCCGCCAGCACCCCCGGCACCGCCGGCCCCGCCATCGCGTGTCTCACTGTCGCCACCGATTCCACCGGCACCACCGGCACCACCGATATGGGTTCCGTTGCCACCGGCACCACCGGTGCCACCGGCACCGCCGTGGACTGCGCTGCCGATTCCGCCGTTACCGCCAGCACCGCCAGCACCGGCGGTAATTCCGGCGCCGCCGTCACCACCGGCGCCGCCGCCACCACCGGTACTACCGTTTCCGCCGTAACCGCCCACGCCGCCAGCGGCTCCGTCCGAGAGGACGTCGGTGCCGTCGACGGCACCGGCTCCGCCACCGCCGCCGTCACCGCCGGCGCGCCCCATCCCTGCTGCCGTAGCGGCACCCGTGGTTCCGAAGGTGGTACCGAAGAGCGTGCGAGCCAGCCCGCCCTCGCCCGCAGCGCCGCCATTGCCGCCGTTTCCGCCGGCCCCGCCAGCGGTGGCCTCATGGATGAAGAGTTCGCCGTGATCATGATCGTGGTCATGACTGTGCGCTACGGCGTCGGCGCCCTCGCCGCCGTCACCGCCGTAGCCGCCGTTGCCTCCGCGACCGGCAGCACCGCCGTGGCCGATGACCCACCCGCCGTTGCCGCCCGTTCCACCGACACCACCAACACCGCCGTCGCCGCCAGCACCGCCGACCTGGTCTATCTGTCCGTCAGCACCCGCTGCGCCGTTGCCGCCGGCGCCGCCCCTGCCGCCCGCACCACCGGAACCGTAAAAGTAGGCGTTCCCTCCCGCGCCACCGGCGCCGCCGACACCACCGTCGAGGCCGTCGGCGATGCTGCCATTCAGACCCAGGCCACCCACGCCGCCGGCGCCGCCGTCACCGACCAGCAGGCCACCCGATCCTCCTGCCCCGCCAGCAGTCGCTGCGACCAAGCTGTCACCACCGTAGTAACCGGAGGCCAGACCGACGCCGCCGATGCCCCCGTTGCCGATCAGCCCAGCATTGCCGCCCGCGCCGGCGGCGCTCAGAACACCGTCGAGGTAGCTGGCGTCAGTGCCGGTACCACCGTCACCGAACAGGAAACCCCCGTCGCCGAGGTCGCCGATACCGGGCAACCAACCGAACAGCGAGGTGTTGGCGCCAGCGAAGTCGTCGATTCCGTTGCCGATCAACAGCCGCCCGAATAGTGCCTCATAGAGGCCGAAGCCGTTGAGCAACTCAAGCAGCCCGGCATTGGCGGGGTCAACGAGGAATTCCTGTGCTCCAGCATGGAGATTGTCATAGGTCGCGTCAAAGACATTGGCCCAGCTAAAACCCGATTCCGCTGCCGAGCCGGGCACGTCCGTTGATAGGAAACTGGCATCGGTCAGACCGCTGACATCGGATAGCGTGCTGAAATCCGGCAGGTCGATGAGGAGATCGTCCGCGCGCACAACCGGCACTGATATCAATGGCGACATCCCAAATGCCAAAAGCGCACCAACTGTGCTACCTGCACCTATTGCGCGACGCAGCTCGTTGTTCTTCCGCCTTGTGTCGTTGTGATCACTCATCTACACACTCTCAATCTATGTTGGGACTACTGGTCAAATTGTTATGACTGCATATATGCAACGGTCCATATCTATCCGAAATCAGATATGGGTGGAGTCGCATATATACGCTTGGATATATGTATGCCTTAACACCCTGTTCTGCAAATTGTCGCGGTAATTTCACAGGCGGGCCATTAGGCATTGTCGTGCCAGCTTTCGGGTAGCAACGGGATTGTCGGCCCGCTACCGAAGTCATCACCGGACAAGGTGGTTAATCCCGCTGCAGGGGAATCCTCCTCGGTATGTGTGCCGGAGATCCCCAGCCCACCGGCGATACTGGCCGACACGCGAGTCGACAATGTGGGCTCGGGTTTAGGGAGTGCTGTGTAGTCGGCGTACACCTTGATGAATTCGTCTGCGTGCCCTGGTGCAGTTCGACGCCGCCGGCTTCTGGTCCGACTCCGTACGGCAGCGGCCGCCGTCGAGTCTTCGGTGGCCGGGTCGGGATTCGATGCCTTGCTCGCGCTGCGGGAGCTGGCTTTGGCGTTGGCCCGGGTTACTGCGCCCGTAGGGCCGATAACGTACGGCGGGAAGAACCCCCCGCCTGCTGGCGGAGGTGGAGCCGGTGGTGGCATCGGACTCGGTGGAGCGCTGGTGGGAACCGAAGCCGGCGAAGGCGTGCCGACAGTCGTGGACGCTGGAGCGGGTCTGTCTCTTATACACATCTC
>NZ_JRMM01000201.1:0-5157 GCF_000972905.1 Mycobacterium sp. UM_Kg27 | reverse complement strand
ATGTGTATAAGAGACAGCGGCTGTCCTGGTTGCGTCGTGGTCGGGGCCAGGTGCGGTTTTCCGGTCCGTGCCCGCCTACGGGTAAAGTAGCCGGGTCGATCAAGTTCAGCAGCGCCCAATCGTCGGCGCGGGCAGAAGCAGATAGCGGAGTTCATGGGTTCAGTCATCAAGAAGCGGCGCAAGCGCATGTCGAAGAAGAAGCACCGCAAGCTGCTTCGCCGTACCCGCGTGCAGCGCAGAAAACTCGGTAAGTAACTCCGCCCGGGTCCGTCCAGGCCCCCGAGCCGTGCCGAGCGTGAAGTCGGCTTCACGCTCGCGTACCGGGCCGATCGCCGGTATTGCTTTTCCGGCGTGGCCGTTAGGCTGACCGAATGGACGAGGCCGGACCCCCGAGCGACGGCACGCGCAGTGACGCCCGGCATTACCCCAAGGTTGTGTTGGTCACCGGTGCGTGCCGGTTCCTGGGTGGATTCCTCACCGCAAGGCTCACGCAGAACCCGTTGATCAACCGGGTGATCGCTGTGGATGCGGTCATGCCGAGCAAGGACATGCTGCGCCGTATGGGGCGCGCTGAGTTTGTCCGTGCCGACATCCGTAACCCCTTTATCGCCAAGGTGATTCGAAACAGCGAAGTCGACACCGTCGTGCACGCAGCGGCGGCGTCGTACGTGCCGAGGTCCGGCGGTGGGGCGGCGCTCAAAGAGTTCAACGTGATGGGCGCGATGCAGTTGTTCGCCGCCTGTCAGAAGGCGCCTTCGGTGCGGCGGGTGGTGCTCAAGTCGACCTCGGAGGTCTACGGGTCGTGCTCGCGCGACCCGGTGTTGTTCTCCGAGGACAGCACCAGTCGCCGTCCTCCGACGCAGGGGTTCCCCCGCGACAGCATCGACATCGAGGGTTATGCCCGTGGGCTGGGCCGGCGTCGGCCCGACATCGCGGTCACGATCCTGCGGATGGCCAACATGATCGGCCCGGCCATGGACACCGCCTTGTCCCGCTACCTCGCTGGCCCGCTGGTTCCGATGGTGCTGGGACGAGACGCGCGCCTGCAGCTGCTGCACGAGCAGGACGCGCTGGGGGCCTTGGAGCGGGCCACCATGGCCGGCAAGGCCGGCACCTTCAACATCGGCGCCGACGGGATCATCATGATGTCGCAGGCAATCCGCAGGTCAGGGCGCGTTCCGATGCCACTGCCCGGTGTCGGGCTGTGGGTCATAGATTCGCTGCGCCGGGCCAACAATTACACCGAGATCAACCGGGAACAGCTGAATTATCTGAGCTTTGGCCGGGTGATGGACACGACTAGAATGCGAACCGAACTCGGGTACAGCACCAAGTGGACCACCGCCGAGGCGTTTGACGACTACGTGCGGGGTCGGGGACTGCACCCGATCGTCGATCCCAAGTGGGTCCGTTCGGTGGAACAGCGAGCAGTGAGCGCAGCGCAGCGCATGGGGGATATCGGCTTCAACAGGGTGCGGGGAGGTTAGCGCTATGGCTGATGATTCGAAGGCGAAAGTCATTCCGCTGCACAAGCATTCGAACTCGGTGCGCAGGCATCCGTCGGCGTTGGCGGGTCCGGCCGAACGGGTCTCGGCCAAGCAGGCCGCCGCGGTGGTCCGTGAACTCGGCGACCGCCGCGGCACCGCGTCGGCCACCAGCGCCGCCGCGCCCACCCCGAGCGAATTCACCCGCCGGGTGAGCGCGGTCGCCGCGTTCCTGCGGGAGCGGATCACTGGCGATTACCAGGTGGACGAATTCGGGTTCGACCCGCACTTCAACGAGGCAGTGGTGCTGCCGTTGCTGCGGGTGTTCTTCAACGACTGGTTCCGCGTCGAGGTCAGCGGCATCGAGAACCTTCCGATCGATGGGCCCGCACTGGTGGTGGCCAACCACGCCGGGGTGTTGCCGATGGACGCGCTGATGCTCTCGGTGGCGGTGCGTGACCATCACCCCGAACACCGGAACCTGCGGATGCTCGCCGCCGACCTGGTATTCGACCTGCCGATGATCGGCCCGACCGCCCGCAAGGCGGGCCACACCATGGCCTGCACCTCCGACGCCAACCGGTTACTGGAGGCAGGGGAGCTGACCGCCGTCTTCCCGGAGGGCTACAAGGGCCTGGGCAAGCGGTTCAAGGACCGCTACAAGCTGCAGCGGTTCGGTCGCGGCGGCTTCGTCTCGGCGGCGCTGCGCACCAAGGCGCCGATCGTGCCCTGCTCGATCGTCGGCTCGGAGGAGATCTACCCGATGATCGCCGACGTCAAGCTGTTGGCCCGACTGCTCGGCGTGCCCTATTTCCCCATCACGCCGCTGTTTCCGCTGGCCGGTCCCGCCGGCCTGGTGCCGATGCCCTCGAAGTGGCACATCGCCTTTGGTGAACCGATTGCGACCACCGACTACGAGGCCGGTGCCGCCGACGACCCGATGGTCACCTTCGAGCTGACCGACCAGGTGCGCGAGACCATTCAGCAGACGCTGTACCGGCTGCTCGCCGGTCGCCGCAACACGTTCTTCGGCTGACGTTCGCGACTCCGCCACCTCATCCAGCACCGACAGGTGCAGCCGCTCCTTGAGATTGCCGTCAGGGCTGTGGATGGCGCCGCGTCCACGACCCTGGACGCAATCTCGATGAGCTTGGACGGCTACTTCTTGCCCAGCGCCCGATCGCGCATCGCCTCAAGGGCGGCGATTGTCTTGGCCTCGGTGTCGGCGTCCTGGTTGACCGACTCGCCGAGCATGGTCACCACGCTGGTCACCACCGGCTCGCCGTTCTCGTCGGTGACCTCGCTGCGGACCTCACTGACCACCGTGCCGTGCGACTCGATCACCGAGTCCAAGTAGGTGTCGAAGAACAGCTTGTCACCGGCCACGATCGGCCGGTGGAAGGTGAACTTCTGGTCGCGGTGCAGCACCCGGGAGATGTTGATCGGGAGGTCGAACTTGTCGAAGATCTCCAGTTGCACCTGGCGTCCGGCAACCGCCAGGAACGTCAGCGATGCCACCAGTCCCGGATGCCCGGCTTCGCCGGCGGCGGCCTCGTCGAAGTGGGCCGGGTGGTCGTCTTTGACGGAGCGGGCGAACTCGCGGATCTTCTCCCGGCCGACCTCGAAATAATCCGGGAACCGGTAGTGGGCTCCGATCATCCGCTGCGACTCGGTGTGTACTGACATGCCGGTTTACCCCTCCGCTCGCCGTGGTGTACGGCGGCGGAAGTTTATCAGCGAGCAAGTCAGGTGCGCTCGTTCCGGTGCGCCACGGTGCCTGATGCGGTCGACCGGTCCTCGCGTACTCCGCTGCGCTACGTTCGCTCGTTCCGGTGCGCCACGGCTGCGGCCAGGGCCCCGCCGACGGCGCCCAGCGCCAGCGCCGACGGCACGCCGATCCGCGCCGCCCGCCGTGCGGTACGGAAGTCACGGATCTCCCAGCCCCGCTTTCGCGCCGTCTCCCGCAACGCGGCGTCGGGGTTGATCGCCACCGCCGTGCCGACCAGCGAGAGCATCGGCACGTCGTTGAAGCTGTCGGAGTAGGCCGTGCAACGCCGCAGGTTCAGCCCCTCCCGGATCGCCAGCGACCGCACCGCGTGGGCTTTGCCGGGCCCGTGCAGGATCTCGCCGACCAGTCGACCGGTGAACACCCCGTCGACCGACTCCGCGACGGTGCCCAGCGCGCCGGTCAATCCGAGCCGGCGGGCGATGGTCTCGGCCAGCTCGTAGGGGGTCGCGGTGACCAGCCACACCTGCTGGCCGGCGTCGAGATGCATCTGGGCCAGCTCCCGGGTACCGGGCCAGATCTTGTCGGCGATGATCTCGTCGTAGATCTCCTCGCCCAGATCGACCAGCTCGGACACCGGCCGGCCCTCGATGAACGCCAGCGCTTTGCGCCGCCCGGCCGCGACGTCGTCGCTGTTCTCCTTGCCGGTGAGCTGAAATTTGGCTTGCGCGTACACGAATCCGATGACATCGCGGTAGGTGAAGTAGTTGCGGGCGGCCAGCCCGCGGCCGAAGTGCACCATCGAGGAGCCCTGAACCAGGGTGTTGTCGACGTCGAAGAACGCGGCGGCGGTCAGGTCGACCGGTGCGGGAGTGTCGGCGTCGGCCACATTGGCCAGCGCCCGCTCCGCGCTGGCTGCGAAATCCCCGGCGGTCGGCGATGCCACATCGGCTGCGGATGCCCGGTCGGCCGGGCCCGGTGATGCCATCACCCGACTCCTTCCGCGTCTGGGCTCAGGGCCGGTAGTCCGGCCGTGATCAACCCTATCCGGCTGCCGGGCCGATGACCCTCAGGTGATCGCGTAGATCACCTTTGAGGTCGAACATCGAGTAGTCGCGGAAACTGAACCGCCAGACGTCGTCGACCCGCTCGAACGAGTCGTGATAGCGCCCCGCGGCGATCACCTGTAGTGCCACGGCCTCGGTCTGCTGCAGCACCGTGTAGTAGGACCGGCAGGTTGCGGTCCCGGCGACCTCGTCGATGTCCAGGATCGGGTTGGTGATCACGTGCTTGGTGCGCGGCGTGCCGTCGGCGTGAAGGGTGACGAGCCCGCGCCACAGCTGCAGGATCCCGGCGTGATCGAGGATGACCGTGCCTTCGGGGTCGGCTTTGATCCGGGCGTGGGCGAACAGCGCCGCAGCGCCGTCCAGGTCGCCGGAGTCCATCAATTCCGCGTAGCGATACAGCAGGTTGGTGATCGACACAGCGCTGGAAGTCATGGCTTGCTCGGTCCGCCCGGGGTGAGGAGATGCGGCTTGTGGCCGGTCACACCGTAATTCAATTCGGTTGAGGACGTCGCGACAATTCAGCGAACCCGGTGGCCTCGGCGGGCCGGCGCCGGCCCTGCGACACTGGCAGCATGACCCGCCACCAGGTACAGCTGCTCACCCGCGAGGGTTGCCCGGTCTGCGTGCAGGTGTACGACCAGTTGACCCGGCTGGCGGGCGAACTCGAGTTCGACCTGCAGGCGGTCGATGTCGACGCCGCCGCGGCGGCCGGCGACACCGGCCCGCGCGCCGAATTCGGCGACCGGTTGCCGGTGGTGCTGCTCGACGGACGAGAGCACAGCTACTGGGAGGTCGACGAGTCCCGGCTACGTGCTGATTTGGCGGGTTCATAAGGCGGTTCCAGCTCTTCTCCGTCGAGCCTCGCTGAACCTGTCTCTTA
>NZ_JRMM01000200.1:0-5229 GCF_000972905.1 Mycobacterium sp. UM_Kg27 | reverse complement strand
AGATGTGTATAAGAGACAGTCCAGAAGCAGATCATCAGCAAACGTCTGCTGGCCGACTACCGCATCTGACGCCATGTCTGCTCCCGACTTCAGCACCCGGCCGCAGTTGTCGCAAGCCGTCGCTCGCTTCGTGCGCCAGCGGATCTTCGACGGCGGCTACGCCGCGGGGTCCTACGTCCGATTGGACCAGCTCGCAACGGAATTGGGCATCAGTGTCACTCCGGTGCGGGAGGCGCTGTTCGAGCTGCGCGCTGAAGGCCTGCTCGACCAGCTGCCGCATCGCGGGTTCGTCGTGTTGCCGGTGACCGAGCGTGATCTGGCCGATGTCGCCGAGGTCCAGGCGTTCGTGGGCGGTGAGCTGGCGGCGCGGGCCGCGGCCGGGATCACCGAGGAGCAGTTGAGCGAGCTCAATGAGATTCAGTCCCGGCTGGAGCAGGCCTACGCCGGCGACGACGAAGAGCGCACCGTGCGGCTCAACCACGATTTTCACCGGGCGATCAATGTCGCCGCCGCCTCACCCAAGCTGGCCCAAATGATGTCGCAGATAACCCGGTATGCGCCCGAGGCCGTTTTCCCGGGGATCGCAGGGTGGCCGGAGCGGTCGATGGCCGATCATCGGCGGGTGCTCGCCGCGCTGGCGGCACACGATCAGACGCTGGCGCGTACCGCGATGGCCGAGCACTTGGCGGCCGGCGTGCTGCCACTCGTCGAGCATTTGACCGATCGTGGTGTGGTGGAACGCGAAGACGGCGACGCGCAGGCCGATCAGCGCCCGTCGGCGACGGGGACGTGAGACCGTATCAACCTATGCAGAACCACACTTTCCTGACTTACGAAGAGTTCGGGCGCAAGTTCTTCGAGGTCGCGGTCACCGAAGAACGAGTGGCAGCTGCGTTCGCCGTCATCGCCGGTGACGAGTTCGAGATGCCCACCATGCGGCAGGGTCCGGGCGGCATCGCCAAGGTCAGCGCCAAGGTGCGCGTTCAGGAGCCGCGGGTGGCACGCGGTCTGGGGGATCTGCTGACGTTCGCGATCCACATTCCGCTGGAGATCGACCTGCTCATCGACCTTCGTCTGGACAAGCAACGATTCACCGTGGCCGGCGACATCGCCCTGCACGCCACCGCCCGCGCCGCCGAACCGTTGCTGCTGATCATCGACGTACCCAAGCCACGGTCCTCGGACATCACCGTCGAGGTGTCGTCGACGTCCATCCGCGGCGAGCTGCTGCGGATCTTCGCCGGCGTCGACGGGGAGATCCGGCGCTTCATCGCGCACTACGTGGCAGACGAGATCGACAGCCCGCAGTCCCAGCAGGCGCAGATCATCGACGTGGCCGAGCAGCTGGACTCGGCCTGGACCGGGATCTGATCGCTCGCGGCTGCGACCGCTACGGGTAGGGGATCGCCGGAATCGCCGGAATCGCCGGGATGGCGGGAATCGCCGGGATCGCCGGAATCGCGGGAATGGCCGGGACTGCGGGCGCAGACGGAGCCCGCGGTACCGCCGAGGCGGCCGGAGCCTGTTTCGCGGTGGGCTCGACAACCGGAGCGGCACTGGTGAGCGGGGCGTCCGGGAGCGCGGTCGGACCGGGTTCGGGCTCGCCGGCCTCGCTGTCGGCGGGCGGCACCGGCGCCATCGGGGCGGCGGGAGCCTGGGTGACCTCACCGTAGGTGTCTTCCTCGGAATCACTGTCGCAGGCGCCACAGGCGGTCGCCACCGCACCCACGGCGAGCCCCACCGCTACCACCGACAGGACTGACTTTCCGATACCGCGTCTGCGCATGGATTCTCCCCGTTGTTCAGTTGCCTCATGTCACCCTACGACGCGGCGGTGGATCAGGCGGGCCGGCCATCGACAAGATCAGACCGCGGCTGCGCAGTGTCCTGATCCCGCAGATGCGGCGCGGCCTGACAGGTGTTCCTGTCAGGCCGCGGCAGCCCTCATCTCCCGGGGATCGGCTCAGATCGTCTGATGGCGGCCGAAGAACTTGTGGTCTTCGCTGTAGCCGCCGTGGCCGCTGCCGATCTCCTTATAACTCTCGACGAACTCGATGCCCTTGATCCATTTCACCAGCTTGTAGCCGTGCTGCAGCTCGTTGCGCAGCCGCAGCGGCCGGCCGTGCATGTAGGGCAGCGGCTGGTCATTCATGTTGTAGGCCAGCATCGACATGTGGTGCCACATCTGGTCGACCGGGTGTGCGTTGTAGAAGATGCCGCCGGTGGCGCCCAGGCCCATCGAGTAGAAGATCGCCCACTTGGCCTGCGGAAGCGGTTTGACGATCTCCATGATCGTCGACATCTGCACGCCGCCCCATTTGGCCACGCCGGACCAGGCCTGCACGCACATGTGCTGGGTGATCTGGTCGTGATACGGCAGGGCCTTGAGGTCCTCCAGCGAGAACTCCATCGGGTTCTCGACCAGGCCGTAGACCTTGAGTCGCCAGTCCTTGAAGTCTCCTGCCTCGTATTCCTTGTACTCGACGGTCTCCGGCAGCCGGCCGTTGCGCCAGTGGAACGGCGAGATGTCGTCCTCGGTGAAGGTCCCGGGCTCGGGGTTCAGATGTTCCAGGGCCCGCTGGAACGGCCCGATGAGGGCATAGCCGATCTTCTGGACGACCCGCGGGTAGCGCAGGGTGAGCGGCGTGGCCGCGATCCAGCCGATGGTGCACACCACCGCCGCCACGCAGAAGACGTAGAAGCCCGTCGCGCTATGGCATTCCGGGCCCGCGCCTTCCGCACATCCCCGGGCGGCGAACATGTGGTTGAGATTGTCGAAGGCGTCGGTAGCGAACACCATGGTGACGTGCACGAGGATGAACAGCAGGAAATAGACCAGCACTACGAAGTGCAGGGAGCGGGCGATCTGCAGGTTGAGTCGCATGTGCTTGCTGATCAGCCCCAGCCGCTGTGATAGCGCCGGGGACATGCCCAGCGCGGTGATCAGCGCGGCGGGAGCAGCCACGAACACCGTGACGAAGTAGGAGATCAGCTGCAGCGCGTTGTAGTTGGTCCAGGTGTGGTCGTCCGGCCAGTCCAGCGATGCGTACTGGATCATCACCGAGGCAGCGTGCGGAATGATGTCCCAGCTGGTCGGAACGATACGGCGCCACTGACCGGTGGTGAACAGCAGGACATAGAAGACCGCACCGTTGAGCAGCCACAACACCCCCAGGCCCATGTGCCACCAGCGGGCCAGCCCGATCGAATGCCGGAAGCCCGGTAGCCCGAACTGCGCCGGCAGCGCGACGGTGTCGGCATTGGCCGTCCAGTAAGGGTCGTCCGGGACCGGCGGCCCCACCCGCAGCCATTCGTCCTTGCCGGGGGTGGAGTTGCGGCTGAAGTACAGCCGCGGGTGGTCACAGAGAATCTGGATGCCGGCGCGGATGATGAAGATCATCATGAACAGGTTGAAGAAGTGGGTCCACCCGGCCCAGGCCGGCAGGCCCCCGGCGACTTCGGTGGACGGGCTGCTGCCGGGATACCTGGTGATGAAGTCCTCGATGCCCGGCATGTGCCGAATGCCCTTGCCGATCGCGACCATCGCCACCATTCCGACGAAACCGATCGGAATCAGCCACAGCAGGTTGAACCACTTGTCGCGGCCGATACGCAGGTGCGGGGCGACCGCGCGGCGGCTGAGGTCGAAACCGCCGCCGTAGGTCTCGACGTCGACGGTCTCGTTGTGGTTTTTGTGGATCTCTGCCCGGTAGCCCTGTTCCAGCTCCAACTCGACGTCCACGACGTCCGCGGAGTAGTCGACTTGCCGGGTGGTTTCTTTCGTTGCTGGTGAGGTCGCGGGACCCCGCGGGTCGAGTTGCCCTCCAGCACCCTGTCCATCAATCGCGGTCACCTATCGACGGTAGCGCGAAAAACCTCGTGACCCGATACTCTGACATCAGATACGCAGGCTTCTGACAGGAAACTCAGGTACCGCAAGTGCGGATTACGGCGGTCGCCGACGGCCGCTGCGCCCCGGCCTGCGCCATCCCGGCTCGCCGACCGGGCCGATCGGGCGTTCGCGGCGATTATTTCGGTGGACAAACCACCGTTTTCCATTGGGCGCGACGCAGGTGAGCTCACCCGGCTCTGGCGCTTAACAGACCGTTCATCTAACGCGGTCATAATTCGCGCAAGAACAGGCGAAGTGCGTTTCGCCATCGCCATCAGATTGCAATCTGCGCCGCGGGCAGTCGTAGCGCGACACGGCTAGCATGCGCAGTGAAGAAACTTGTGACCAGGCAGGGGTAGATGACGACCTATACGGGACCGGCACCGCGCCGTAATCCGGCAGCGCTGCGGGCTGGGGTTGGGGCGCGCCGTGGCTGACGAACAGCGGGGACCCGGTTACGGCCTTGGGCTGTCGACACGGACCCAGATGACGGGGTACCAGTTCCTGGCTCGACGGACTGCGATGGCGTTGACGCGCTGGCAGGTTCGGATGGAAGTAGAGCCCGGCCGGCGCCAGTCGCTGGCCGTGGTGGCTTCCGTGTCGGCCGCGGCGGTCGTCTGCCTCGGTGCACTGCTGTGGTCGTTCTTGAGTCCCTCGGGCCAGATGAACGAATCGCCGATCATCGCCGACCGTGATTCCGGCGCCCTGTATGTGCGGGTCGGCGACACCATATATCCGGCACTGAATTTGGCCTCGGCGCGGCTGATCGCGGGCCGGGCCGACAACCCGCACAAGGTGCGCTCCACTCAAATAGCCGAGCAGCCGCACGGCCCGCTGGTCGGAATTCCCGGCGCGCCGTCGGACATCCTGCCCACGGCGCCCTCGACATCGTCGTGGCTGATCTGCGACACCGTCGCCAACGTCCAGGGCGTCGGTGCGCCGTCGCCGGTGACCGTGACGGTGATCGACGGCGCCCCGGAACTCAACTCCCGCCGCCGGGTGCTGGACGGACCCGACGCGGTGGTGCTGCGCTACGGCAATGACTCCTGGGTGGTTCGCCAAGGCCGCCGCTCGCGCATCGACGCCGCCGACCGGGCGGTGCTGCTGCCGCTGGGGCTGACCCCCGAGCAGGTCGACCACGCCCGCCCGATGAGCCAGGCGTTGTTCGACGCGTTGCCGGTGGGCCCGGAACTGGCGGTGCCCTTCGTGCCCGAGGCGGGTCAGCCGCCGGCCTTCCCGAATGCTCCCGGCCCGGTGGGCATGGTGTTCACCACGCCGCAGCTGGCTGGGCCGCAACAGTATTCGGTCTGTCTCTTATACACATCTGACGCTGCCGA
>NZ_JRMM01000199.1:0-5231 GCF_000972905.1 Mycobacterium sp. UM_Kg27 | reverse complement strand
GATGTGTATAAGAGACAGTGCTTGAAGACCTGCCTCGCCGGGTCCGTGTCACGGACGCCCACCAGACCGGATTCATCGCCGGTGCGGTGCTGCTCGCTGTGCTCGGTTCTGTTGCTATCGCCTTTGTGCCCGAAGGTCTTTCGGGCTGGGCATGGTACGTGGTCGCGGGCATCGGGGTGGCCTCGGTGCTGCGGGCCCGGGTGTGGGACTCGGCGTGGTGCAAGGCCTGGCTGCTGGCCGAGCCGCACCTGACGGCGATTGCCCTGCTGGTCGGTTACGCGGCCACCGGCCGATTCGCGGCCGCCTTCGGCGCGGTACTGGTGCTGGCCGCCTTGGTGGCGGTATGGGCAGTAGTCTCCCTGAGCCCGTCTGTGGCATCGCCGGACAGCTACTCACTGCCGGTGCGTCGCCTGGTGGGCTTCCTGGCTTCCGGCGTCGACGCCACCTTGATCCCAGTCATGGCCTACCTGGTCGGCATTTTCGCCTGGGTTCTGTCTCGATGACCGTTGCCGTAGAGCGCAGCCGTAGCCGCACGGCGGTACGCGGTGCCGGGATCGCGGTGCTGGCAGCATTGCTGACCAGCGCGCCGGCTCTGGCAATCACCCCGCCGACGGTCGACCCGACCGTGCCGCCGCCCAGCGGAACTCCCGGCCCCGTCGCGCCGATGGAACAGCACGGCGACTGCGTCAGTTCAGGTTTGATGCCCGGAAGCAACGTCAGCAGCGCGCCCGCCGGACAGCGCCTGCTCGACCTGCCCAGCGCGTGGCAGTTCTCCCGGGGCGAGGGCCAGACGGTCGCCGTCATCGACACCGGCGTACGGCCGGGTCCTCGCCTTGGGGCGGTGGATCCGGGCGGCGACTACATCGGCACGACCGACGGCCTGACCGACTGCGACGGGCACGGAACGCTGGTTGCGGGGATCGTGGCCGGCCAGCCCGGTGATGACGGCTTCTCCGGCGTGGCCCCGGCCGCCCGGCTGCTGTCACTGCGGACCGCCTCCGCGGCGATCTCGCCGCGGCTGGGCGGAGACGACCCGCGGACGACCCGGGTGATCACCGACATAACCGCGCTGGCGCGGGCCATCGTGCACGCCGCCGACCTCGGTGCGCGGGTCATCACGGTCTCCACCACCACCTGCCTGCCCGCCGACCGCAACGTCGACCAGACGGCGCTGGGTGCGGCGTTGCGCTACGCGGCGGTGGAAAAGGACGCGCTGATCGTGGCGGCCGCCGGAGACGCCGGCCAGACCGGCTCGGTCGGCGGTGGCGGGGAGGCGTGCGAGTCCAATCCGCTCACCGACCTGAGTCGCCCGCAGGACCCGCGCAACTGGGCGGGAGTGACGTCCCTGTCGGTACCGTCGTGGTGGCACCCCTACGTGCTGTCAGTGGCCGCACTGTCATCGAGCGGACAGCCGTCCGGATTCACCATGGCCGGACCGTGGGTCGGTGTGGCCGCCCCCGGCGAGGAGATCGTCTCGGTGAGCAACCGCGACGACGGTGGACTGGCCAACGCGCTGCCGGGCAACCAAGGTCGGCTGGTGCCGCTCAGCGGTACCGGGTACGCCGCGGGCTACGTGGCCGGCGTGGCCGCGCTGGTTCGCGGCCGTTACCCGGACCTGACCGCGATGCAGGTCGCGCACCGGATCGTGGCGACTGCCCACAACTCCGCGCGCGCACCGTCCGCTCTGGTGGGCGCTGGGACCATCGACCCGGTGGCCGCCCTGACCTGGGAACTGCCCCCGGCTGCTGACCCGGCGGCCGCACCCGCGAAGAAGATCTCCCCACCCCCGGCACCGCAACCCGAGGACCCGGCGCCGCGGATCGTGGCCTTCGCCGGAACCGCGCTGCTGGCCGGGTTGGTCGCCGCCGTCGCCACTGGCGCCGCGGCGGCTGCTCGCCGACGAAAGGAAAACCAGCTGTGAGCTCGCACCGAACCACCATTCCCCGACCCGGACCGGCCCGGATCGCCTTGGTGCTGTTGGCCGTTGTGCCCGCGGTGATGGCGAATCCCTGGGAGACCACCGCGCAGCGCTGGGCGCTCGCCGTGGGCATCATCGTGACGATCCTGCTGCTCGGCTGGTGGCGTGGCCTGCACTTCACCACGATCGCTCGTCGCCGGTTGTCGATGCTGCGCTCACGCGGCGGCGCGCACACCGACCGTAGGAGCGCTGCCGGCGCCCGCGCGACCGCGGCGCTGCGAATCACGGCCTCGGCGGCCGGGAACGCGGTACCGGTGTCGCTGATCGCGAGCTACCTGAACCGGTACGGCCTACGGGCCGACGCGGTGCGCATCACCAGCCGCGCCGGGGCGGGAACCACCGACACCTGGATCGGCCTTACCTACGCGGCCGCGCCGAACCTGGCGGCGTTGCAGGCCCGGTCGGCGTCAATCCCGCTGCAGCGGACCGTTGACATCGCCGTGCGGCGCCTCGCCGACCACCTCCGCGAAATCGGTTGGGACACCGCGATCGTCGCCGACACTGAGATCCCGTCGCTGATCGACGCGGGTGCTCGGGAGGCGTGGCGGTCGGTTGTCGACGGCTCGGGTGACCACGTCGCCGCCTACCAGGTGGGGATCGACGCTGCGCTGGCCGACACGATCAGCCGAATTCAGGCGGTCAACGCCAATGAGACCTGGACGGTGCTGGAAGTCGCCGAAGCCGACGGTCAGCAGACTGTGGCGGCGGCTTGCGCGCTGCGTACCGGCCCGGCACCCGACGGTGGTGCACCGCTGGCCGGATTGCTGCCGCAGCAGGGTAACCATCGCAATGCGCTGCTGGGTCTGCATCCGCTGTCCGGCGTCCGGTTGGACGGCCACACCACGGTGTCGGGCGTCGAGATCGCCGGCCTGCGGTGGCCTGTCACGACGGCAGTTGCGGCCGCGCACTAGCGGGGTCGCCGCCGTAGGGCCGGCGGGCTAGAACATGTATGGCCGCAGGAACGCGGTCATCCTGCGCAGGTAGGCCGGTTGGCTGACGTGCAGCACATGGTTTCCTGGAAACCAGTGCAGTGCGCACTTATCCCAGTGGTGCCAGAGCATCTCGGACTGCTCCGGCGGTGCCAGCCGATCCCCCAGGCCGGTGATGATCAGTCGCCGTTCCGTGGCCACCAGCGGGGAATAGTTCAGCGGCGAGTGGTAGGCGGTCGCGGCGACGAACTCGTCGCCGGCGACCTGCCCCAGCCGTTGGCCGCCCTGGAGCACCAGGTTGGCCGGAAACCAGTCTCGGATCTCCGATTCCACGGCAACCACCGGAACGTTGGGGATGACCGCCTGCAATCGAGGTTCGACGGCAGCCAGCAGGGCGCTGGTGTAACCGCCCAGCGACAGACCGGTCAACGCGAAGCGGTCGACGCCGGTGGACTCCAGATAGTCGATCATCGATCGGAAGTCGTAAACCGCTTGGGCCATCGCCTCGGCGAAGCCTGACATGCCGTGCGAGAAGTAGCCGTATCCGCTGAAGGGGGAGTACTTTTCAGCACGCCGCCCGTGGAAGGGCAACGTGAACAAGGCCACGTCGTACCCGGTTCGAAAAAACCACGGCAGCGAGAAGAACAGGCCATTGAACAGGTAGGGCGACCCCATGAATCCGTGGATGACGCACAGTGTCGGCCGCGGCCCGTCATCGTGCCGCCAATGCTGAAACCGTGCGGTGTTGTTGTTCCCCAGGGCACGCCACGAGTCGCGCATCGCCGGATTGACCGCCTCGAAACCGCTGCGAAACGAGACGTTTTCGACCGTGCCGCGGGCGATCCGCTCCGCGATCGGATTTGCCCGCCGGGCCGAGACCCTCGGCAGCTCCGCAGGCGCGGGAAAGGATCGCATCGGGTCATGGTGTGACGCCAGCTCGGCGTAGTACGCCAGCCGTTCCCGCTCCTGGCGGGACTGCTTGCGGCCCACCGCGGTGGTCAGCACCGACGGGACCATCGCCGCGGCAACCATGGAAGCGACCGCGGTGCGCAGGCCGATGTCGGCGAAGGCCGACACATCCACGATCGCCTTCTCCCGCAACGACAACTCGCTGCGGTGCGGCAAGCCATGTTCGCCGGCGTCGGCACCGGGGACATCGGGAATCGGGATGGGCGGATTGAGCGGGGTGACGTCAGTGCTCACGGTGGCCGGCCTTTCGCGGGTGTTGGTCGCCCCGGTCCTGCGGACCCCGGTGCGACGTCAACCGGATGGTAACTCGGTTGCGAACAGCCGCGCGGCATTGTCGTGCAGAACCCCACGTAGCCAGGCGTCGTCGATGCCCGGCAGCGCGAGGATGGCGTCCAGTGCCTCGCGGTAGCCGTAGGGGATGTTCGGAAAGTCGCTGCCGAACAGAATCCGCTCACCCGCGGTGCGTAAACGCGGGTCAGCGCCGGTCGGGAACGGCATCAGCTCGTCAACGAACGCGGTGAACGCCATCGTGGTGTCGAGGTGTACCGCTTCGGATTCCAGGCAGATGTCGAGGAACTCGGCGTACTCCGGCATGCCCATGTGCGCGACGATCAAGGCCAGCCGGGGGTGGCGGCGTAGTAACCGTCGAACCGGTTCGGGTCCGGTGAAGCGGCCGGGCCGAGGACCGGAGCCGCAGTGAATGACGACCGGAATGCCGCAGTCCTCGATCACGCCCCAGACTTCGTCGAGCAGCGGATCAGTCGGGTCATAGTCGCCGACCTGAATGTGTGCCTTGAAGATCCGGGCTCCGGAATGGATGGCGGCTTTAACGTAGTCGGCCGCGCCGGGTTCCGGATAGAACGTCGCCGTGGGCAGGCAATCCGGTGTGTCGCGGGCGAATTGGGCTGCCCACTGGTTCAGCCACGCCGCCATCTCCGGCTTGTGCGGGTACACCAGCGAGGTGAACCGGCGCACCCCGAATGCGCGCAGCGTATCGACCCGATCGGACTCAGCCATGCGGTAGTTGATCGGCCAGGGCCGGCCGACCATCGGGCCGGCCGAATCGAAATACTTCCACACCTTGTCCATCACCGACTTGGGCATGAAATGGGTATGGATGTCGATGATTCCCGGCAGTCCCAGCGCCGACCAGACTTGGCGGACCGCGGCGGCTTCGTCGTGGCGAGTCATCGGCCGAACGTTACCTCGGCGTGGTGTTCCGTGATCCGCGGGAGTCACTGGCTGAGACGGTTGCCACGATTCGGACATGGCCGCCTTCGCCCGACCACGTGCGCGGCCCGGGGTCCGGTTGGCGCCTGGTCCCGGTGGTGCGGAATCTGTCTCTTATACACATC
>NZ_JRMM01000198.1:0-5429 GCF_000972905.1 Mycobacterium sp. UM_Kg27 | reverse complement strand
GATGTGTATAAGAGACAGGCTGCGGCAATATGTGGACGCCGCGCCGAAGATGATGGAGTTCCTGGAGCAGGCCAGCCCCTGGTTCGAGTTCGTCTGGAAACCCGGCTACGCCGACTACTACCCGGAGCTGCCCGGCGGCTCCGAACTCGGCAGCACCATCAACGTGCCGGCCATCGACCTGCGCAAACTCGGCGACGAGGAACAGAATCTGCTGGCGCCGTTGGCGCTGGCACCAAAGGGAATCTGGTTGGGGCCCAAGGACCTCCGACTCTTCTATCAGGTCCGCCAGTCCTGGCGCGGCAAGGCGGTACTGGTCAAGCTGCTGTGGCGGATGTTCCGGGCCCGGGTGTTCGGGGATCGGATGGCCGCCATCGGTCAATCGCTGGCGGCGCGAATGCGGTTGGCCATGCTCGAACGCGACATACCGCTGTGGCTGGACACGCCGATGACCGAACTGATCACCGACGACTCCGGTGCGGTGACCGGAGCGGTGGTGCGGCGCGAGGGTCGGTCGCAGCGAATCTCGGCGCGCCGTGGGGTGATCCTGGCCAGTGGCGGCTTCGACCACGACTTGGCTTGGCGTAAGCAGTATCAGCCGGTGCTGGAACACGATTGGAGCTTCGGCAATCCGCTGGCCACCGGGGACGGTATCCGGGCCGGGCAAAGCATCGGAGCGGCCACCGAACTGCTGGACGAGGCGTGGTGGTTCCCGGCGCTGTGCTGGCCTGACGGGCGTCTGCAGTTCATGCTCAACGAACGCATGATGCCGTCCCAGTTCATCGTCAACGGCGACGGGGAACGGTTCATCAACGAGGCGACGCCCTACATGGACTTCGCGCACGCCATGATCGCCGGCCAGCAGACCGGCGTCACCCACATCCCGTGCTGGCTGATCACCGACCAGCGGTCCTTTCACCGCTACGTCGTTGCCGGGCACCTGCCGATCCCGAAGATTCCCGGCGCACCGGTCCCCACCGGCCGCCGAATACCGCAGGCCTGGCTCGACTCCGGCGTGGTCAAGGCCGCCAACTCCTTCGAGGAGCTGGCCGGTGAGATCGGTGTCCCGCCGGAACGACTGCGCAGCACGGCACAGCGGTTCAACGAGCTGGCCCGCACGGGTCACGATGACGACTTCAATCGCGGCGACAGCGTCTACGACAACTACTACGGCGATCCGACGATGCCCAACCCCAATCTGTACCCGCTGGGCAAGCCGCCCTACTACGCGTTCCGGATCATCCTGGGAGACCTGGGCACCTCCGGTGGCCTGCGCACCGACGAGCATGCCCGGGTGCTGCGTGCCGATGACTCGGTGATCGAGGGCCTCTACGCGGTGGGCAATACCTCGGCGCCGGTCATGGGCCGTAGCTATGCCGGCGCCGGAGCCACCATCGGCCCGGCGATGACCTTCGGTTACGTCGCCGCTCAACATCTTGCCGATATTTGCGACCACCATCCGTCCGCCGAATCGCAGACTCCCAACCAATCGCCCAGGAGGTAAAACGTGAAGATCTCACTGTTCTACGAATTCGCGCTGCCGCGTCCATGGTCCGACGACGATGAACGCCAACTGTTCTCCGACGGCCTGGACGAAGTGGAGTTGGCCGACAAAGCCGGGTTCTCCACGGTCTGGCTCACCGAACACCACTTCCTGGAGGAGTATTGCCACGCCACCGCGCCGGAGATGTTCTTGGCCGCGGCCAGCCAGCGCACCAAGAACATCCGGCTCGGTTTCGGGATCATGCACCTGCCCCCGGTGGTCAACCATCCCGCCCGGGTGGCCGAGCGGGTCGCCACCCTCGACCTGCTCTCCGGCGGCCGGGTCGAATTCGGCACCGGCGAGGGATCCTCGATCGCCGAACTCGGCGGATTCGGTATCGATCCGGCCGACAAACGAACCCAGTGGGAGGAAGCGCTGGAGGTCTCGATCCGGTGTATGACCGAGGAGCCGTTCACCGGCTTCGACGGTCAGCATGTCCAGATGCCGGCCCGCAATGTGGTGCCAAAGCCGATGCAGAAGCCGCATCCGCCGGTCTGGGTAGCCTGCACCCGCCCGGCATCGGTGCAGATGGCCGCGCAGAAGTGCATCGGCGCCCTGAGTTTCGCCTACACCGGTCCGGGACCGCTGGCCGAGCGGGTCAACGGCTACTACAAGGAACTCGAAGAGAGCGGCGTGCCGGTCACCCCCCAGGTGAACCCGAACATCCTGGCCATTGGTGGCGACCTGTCGATGATGGTGGCCCCCACCGATGAGCAGGCGATCGCGCGCCTCGGCGTCGGGGGCGGATTCTTCTCGTTCGGGATCATGCACTACTACATGACCGGCGAGCACACCCCGGGCCGGACCGGAGTGTGGAACCGATACCTCGAAGAGGTCGAGAAGGATCCGACGCTGGCCTATGGGCCGGGGCGTGGGGCAATCGGAAGTCCGTCGACCGCAAGAGAGTTCCTGCGCGGCTACGAGGAGAGCGGCGTTGACGAACTCATCCTGTTGCTCAACCCGCGCAGCCACGAGGCGACCATGGAGGCCATCGAACTGATGGGCAAAGAGGTGCTGCCGGAGTTCATCGAACGCGACGAGAAGGCAGTGGCCGAGAAAGCCAAGCGGCTCGAACCGGTGCTGGAGAAGCTGGAGGCCCGCCGACAAGCGCCCACCGCACCGGCGTTCGACGAAACCTACTCCTTCGGCGGACTGCCTACCGGTCGAGGCGGCACGTTCACCGCCACTGAGATCCCCGAGGCGATGGCCGAGATGAACGAGGGCCGGGTGCAGGCCGCCCAACTTGCCAAGGAGGAGCGAGCAGAACGGGAACGCGGCAACCAGTGAGCGCACCGTCGGGCCTCTGGCGATACGAGGGGCGACGAACCGTGGTCACCGGCTGCTCGTCGGGAATCGGCGCGGCGCTGGTGACGCAACTCGGTGAGCTCGGAGCGCGAGTCGTCGGCCTGGACCGGGTCGAACCCGCGGGGAGCGTCGATGAGTTTCACTTGCTCGACCTGGCCGATCCGGAGTCGATCGACGCGGCCGCCGGGGCGATCGGCGGGTCGCGGGTCGATGCCCTGTTCAACGTCGCCGGCGTCTCCTCGGGCATCGGTGACCCCGAGCGGGTGGTCACGATCAACTTTCTGGGCATGCGCCAGCTCACCGAGGCGCTGCTGCCGGTGATGCCGACGGGCTCGGCGATCGTCAATGTGTCCTCACTGGCCGCGGCGGCATTCCGCGAGAACGCGCAGACCACGGTCGGCCTGTTGAACTCCCAAGGCATGGCTGCCGGATTACAGTGGTGCCGTGCTAATCCCGCCGCGCTCGCCGACGGCGGCTACCGGCTGTCCAAAGAGGCGATCATCCTCTACGGCATGCTCAACGCAGGACCACTGGCGCACCGCGGAATCCGGATCAACTGCACCGCACCCGGTGTCACCGAAACCCCGATCCTCGACCAATTGCGTAGCAAATACGGGCAGGACTATCTCAACGACATTCCCAAACCCTTGGGACGGGTCGCCAGCGCTGACGAACAGGCTGCACCGCTGGTGTTCCTGAACAGTCCCGCAGCCGGTTACATCACCGGCCAGGTGCTCTGGGTCGACGGCGGCAACACCGGCGGCCGGGTCGCCGCCGCGCTGACGGACGGATCGGTGCCGTGGCCGACCTGACCGAGTTCCGGCGGGTGGCCGAGACGGTCCGCAATTGGGGACGTTGGGGCGACGCCGACGAGCTGGGTACGCTCAACCTCATCACCCCTGCGAAGGTCGCCGAGGCCGCCGCCCTGGTCCGCCGCGGCAAGGTCTTCCCGCTCGGCGTGGATTTCGGGTCGTCGGGTCCGCAGGGCGCTTTCCAGTTCCGGCACAATCCCATTCACGTGATGACCGTCGACGGCGGCGACGTCAGCACGCTTGCGCAGTACGGCCCGGAATGGCATCGCAATAACGTGGCGCAGCAGCTGAGCAAGTTCTTCGTCGACAACCCGTTCCGGTTCAACGACGACATGATCGTGATGCCATTGCAGGCCGCCAGCCAATGGGATGCGCTGTCGCACGTCTACTACGACGACCTGCTCTACAACGGCTTCCCGGCGAGTTCGGTGACCAGCCTGGGCGCCTACCACTGCGGCATCGACAAGGTCGATGGCAAGGGGATCACCTCGCGCGGTGTGCTGCTGGATGTGGTCGCGCACCGCGGAGCAGACACCTTCCTGCCGCTGGGCACCCCGATCACTCCGGAGGAGCTTGACGATGTCGCCCGCGCCCAGAAGGTCAGCGTCGGGCCCGGCGACATCGTGGTAGTCCGAACCGGTTGGTGGGAAAGGTTTTCCCAGACCGGTGACGGTGCCGAACCGGGTGCCGGACTGGACTGGCGGTGCGCCGCCTGGTTGCACGAGCACGAGGTCGCCGCGGTGGCCGCCGACAACCTGATGGTCGAGGACCCGATCTCCGGCGTGGAGGGAACCTATCTGCCCCTGCACATGCTGTGCCTGCGCGATATGGGACTGATGCTGGGCGAGTACTGGGACCTCGGCGCGCTGGCCGCCGACTGTGCCGCCGATGGCGTGTACGAATTCCAGCTGGTGGCACCGCCGTTGCGGGTGACCGGCGGGGTCGGGTCGCCGGTCAACCCGATCGCGATCAAGTAACCCTGACGGGAGCGTCATGCGATTCGTCTTCGTGCACGGTGGATTTCACGCCGCCTGGTGCTGGGTACGCACCATCGCCGAGCTGGAGAAGATCGGTCACACCGGTATCGCCGTGGACCTGCCCGGCCACGGCTCCCGGCTCGGTGAGGAGTCCACCCTGGCCAACCGCCGGGAAGCCGTCACGGCGGTCCTGCAGCCGGGTGATGTGCTGGTGGGCCACTCCGGGGGCGGTTTCGACGCCACCCTGGGCGCTGATAGCGCTCCGGAGCTGGTGCGCCACATCATCTATCTGGCCGCGGCTCTGCCCCGGGAGGGCCGCAGCTACACCGATGCGATGACGATGGGCAGCGAGGGAGCTGAATTCTTCGACACCGCCGCCAGCGACATGCTGGCCCATCTGCACTTCGCGGACGACGGGACGATGACCTTCGCCGATATCGACGGTGCGCGGCAGTACTTCTACCACGACTGCGACGACGACACCGTGCGGTGGGCCTTCGAACGGCTCGGGACGGAGCGGTTCGGCGAGACGACGATCGCACCGGTATCGGTACCGGCCTTCTGGGCGGCCGACATCGGGCGCAGCTTCATCCGCTGCGAACAGGACCGCGCCTACCCGCGCTGGCTGGCCGACCTGGTCTGCCAGCGCCTCGGAGTCGAGCCGTTGACCATCGACGCCTCGCACTCGCCGTTCCTGAGCCGCCCCACCGAACTGGTCGAGCTGCTGGTGCACGCCACCACGACCCGGCCGGTCGCGCCGCTGAACCCGAACTGAGGAGTCTCCCTGTGCCGGTT